>NZ_NRGT01000061.1:0-22997 GCF_002332285.1 Glutamicibacter sp. BW77
GGGGTTCTGCCTGGAGGGGTTGGGGCCCTTGTGCTGTTTAAAAGGACCTGGTTCCTCACTTGGTATGTGGTAGCGTCCGCTGACCGGTTAGAGTGGGTGAGGGCAAAAAGAATTCGGCAGCATATTCAGAAACTTCCATGCCACATCTCAAGGTGAATGAAGGGTTGGATAGCTTCGGAAAGTGAATCGGCGAACACAATCGGCCGTATTTTTTAGAAACAGATAGTAGCTGGTCCATGAGGCCAACGAGCCTGTGGTCTTACGGCTCGGCGGCTATGTCTCGATGAATTATCGTGTCGAGATGCCCGACGACTTTCAGGTGCCAGTATCACCGCGCTGAGACGTACTCAGTTCAATTATCTAGATGTGGCAAACGGCCTGATCGGTTTGTCGGCACTGGTTGTAGATGACACGACAGCAGGCCCTGCCAGCGCGTTCTGCCGGCATGGAAACGTAGGGGCACGCAGCGTTGTGTGTTTTGCGTACTCACGAGAGCTGCCAGAAGCCCATGATCGGGTGGAACCGTCTGTTGCGCCATGCGCCTTTCAGTAGGTGCGGTTGGCTCGGCCCCTCCGCGGTTCTGGCGACCTTCGGTGAGTTGCGGTTTGTCTACACGTCCCATCAGCGCTTGCCTTTTTAGTGAATATCAACTGAAGTCAGCTGGCAATTATTGCCAGCAGCGGTGAGCAAATAAGTATGGCGAAGGACACTAGTCATTGGCGCCAATCGATTGGCGCGAGCGTCATGGTTCCTGTTATAGTTATTGAGTTATCGCAACTGCGGATGACACTGTAATTTTCCCACGGTTCAACCGTGAGGGTTAGAGTTACGGCGATCATAGCGTGGGGGAAACGCCCGGTCCCATACCGAACCCGGAAGCTAAGACCCACTGCGCCGATGGTACTGCACTCGGGAGGGTGTGGGAGAGTAGGTCATCGCCGGGCATATTTTGCCGAGGGCCCCGAGATTATCTCGGGGCCCTCGATGTTTAACTTAGATCCTGCGGACGGTGACAGCAAGCCCCGATCCATTCCCCTTAGGTATTTTGGATCGGGGCTTGCTGTTTTGCCGTTGGTCAGTCTGCTAGACGCAGTCCCGACTCGGTATCAAAGAGATGCATGTGTTCAACTTTGGGCACGATGTTCAGTTTCTGTCCACGGGCCGGTGGGGTGCGGCCGTTGACTCGAACCACGATGGTCTGGTCTTTGCCAGCCAAGTGCGCCGTACCGTAAACGTATGCGTCGGCACCGAGCTCTTCAACCACATCCACTATTAGCTCTACGCCTTCCGTGGAAGAACCGAGCGTCAGGTCTTCGGGACGAATGCCCAAGGTTGTTGCGCCCTGAGCGCCCAATACTGGCAAGGACGAGTCGCCAAAGAGAACCTGTCCGTTAGCAGCTTCCAGCTCTACCAGGTTCATTGCCGGCGAACCGATAAATCCGGCAACAAAAACATTTTGCGGGCGATCGTAAAGCTCGCGTGGTGTTCCCACCTGCTGAATTTCGCCGTCTTTCAGAACCGCAACCCGATCGCCCATGGTGAGTGCTTCAACCTGATCGTGGGTGACGTACACGGTGGTGACGCCTAAGCGACGGGTCAGCGAGGCGATCTGCGCGCGGGTCTGCACGCGGAGCTTGGCGTCGAGGTTAGACAGTGGCTCATCCATGAGGAATACCTGAGGGGAGCGAACGATTGCACGGCCCATGGCCACGCGCTGACGTTGGCCACCGGAGAGAGCTTTGGGCTTACGACTCAAATACTGTTCAAGATCCAGTAGCTTTGCAGCTTCAAGGACACGCTTATTGCGCTCTTCCTTGTCTATGCCTGCAATTTTGAGCGCAAAGCCCATATTTTCGGCGACGGTCATATGCGGGTAAAGCGCATAGTTTTGGAAGACCATCGCAATATCGCGATCCTTAGGCGGAACGTTGGTTACGTCCTTATCGCCAATGAGAATGCGCCCTGAGTTAACTTCCTCAAGTCCAGCAAGCATTCGCAAGGTGGTTGATTTTCCACAGCCCGAGGGGCCAACTAATACCAGGAATTCACCGTCTTCGATCTGCAAATCAATTGCATCGACGGAGGGCACAAGTGCGCCCGGGTAAATTCGGGTGGCCTTTTCAAAGGTCACAGTTGCCATGATGACAATCCTTTCACGGGCAGGTACGTGCCCGACGATCCATAGTGAAAGTGATATGGGACACTCTAGTTTCGCATGGAAAGCAGAAATTCCAAAAGTTCTGGCAACATTTCTGGAGTTTCGATACGATGTGCGGCCAGAGTTGGACCCTCGCCAACCTTAATTCCGAGGTCCTCGCGGTTCAATATTCGAAAGCCATCTTCGTCGGTGACATCGTCGCCAATGAAAAGCAATGCATCTACGTCAAGGACCTCACGGAGCCACTGCAAAGCCTGTCCCTTGTTACCAGAATGAACCGAAGCCTCTAACACCGATTTGCCTGCCATGAGACGTAGTTCGTCTAGATGTGCAAGGGCTTGCTGCCCCTCGATGATAGCTGCGTCGGCCACCTCGATACTGGGTGCCTGACGCACGTGAAGTACGGTGGCCGAGGGCTTATATTCTAAGCTGACCCCTTCATGCCGCTGCGCTACTTCGCTGAGTTTTGCGGTCAATTCTTTGAGATTAGCGCGTTGTGATGCGGACAGTTCTGGCTGTTCGGGGGAGTCGCTGGACACGGAGGGTACTCGCCGCTCCGCGCCATGGGAACCAATGAGGTTCTCGGGGCGGGGAGCTGGATAAACTTCGGTGAGTGAATCGAGGTTTCGGCCTGAGACCACGGCAGTTCGCACACCATATTGTTGTGAGAGTTCCTCAAAAACCTGAGCTGCCTGCGGGGTTGGCCTGGCATCTTCTGGTCGGTCCACTAGTGGCGAAAGTGTTCCGTCAAAATCTAGGGCGACCAAAATTCTGCGATGTCCTGCGAAGGTGGACAGCGCAGCATAGAGCTCCGGGGCAAGTTTTGGCACGATCGTTCCGTTCAAACTAGGCGTGGTATTTAGTGGGTAGGGCTGGGGCTAATCTGGTTTGCCCGTGAATTGATTTCCGCCAGCTCTGCGAGGAAGTGTGCGGACCAACCCGTGACGTCGTTATCTAACAGATGACGGTTCATTCGTCGCATACGTCGGGCTTGTTCATTTTGGTCCATCTTGACCGCTTCGATGATCTTCGCTTTCATCCCATCGATGTCATGCGGGTTCACTAGCACTGCCTGGGTCAGCTGATCCGCTGCCCCGGTATATTCCGAGAGCACCAAGACCCCTCGTCCGTCTTGATGCGCAGCCACAAATTCCTTCGCGACAAGGTTCATGCCGTCGCGTAATGCCGTGACCAGCAGTACATCAGCGGCAAGGTACAAGGCGATCATTTCGCGCAGCGGGTAGGAGTGGTGCAGATAGCGAAGGGTCGTGTGGCTCAAGGTATCGTGCTGCCCGGTGATCTGCCCGACCATTAGTTCTACCTGGTCACGCAGTTCCATATACGAGCCGACATTTTCACGGCTCGGACTGGCGACCTGAATCAGGCAGACATCTCCGGCGCGAAGCGACTGATCGTTGAGCAGCTCTCCATAGGCCTTGAGCCGGTGCCGAATACCTTTGGTGTAATCGAGTCGGTCTACGCCGAGCATGATGGTTTTTGGGTTGCCCAATTCCAAGCGGATCTGCGCTGCCCGGGCAATAATCTGTGGATCGCGTGAAAGCTTCGCAATTTCTTTCGTATCGATCGAAATTGGATGGGCTTCGGCCCTGCACAAGTTTTGAATTCCATGTGTGGCCGATGGTGTGGCTTCGTGGCCCTTTGTGGAGTAGTCGGTGAAGCGGCGTAGACAGCGCAGGAAATTCGAGGCATCGGTCTCACGCTGGAAGCCAACCAAATCGGCTCCTGCGAGTCCTTCGAGGATCTGGGTGCGCCATGGCAGCTGAGAGAACAAGCTGGCGGCCGGGAACGGAATATGTAGGAAGAATCCAATCTTCAAATCTGGCCGGGCCAAGCGGAGCATCTGTGGCACTAGCTGCAGCTGATAATCGTGGACCCACACGGTGGCGTGTTGTGCGGCCGTCCGAGCCACTGCGTCGGCAAAACGTTGGTTGATCTTCTTATACCGGTCCCACCAGGTGCGGTGGTATTCCGGTGGCACAATAACATCGTGATAGAGCGGCCAGAGGGTGGAGTTTGAAAACCCCTCGTAGTAGAGATTGAGGTCTTGTTCGCTGAGCGGAACGGGGACGAGATGAATATCGTCTTTGTCGAATTCGGCGAGTTCTTCATCGATACCGCCATGCCAGCCCACCCAAGCACCTTCGGACGCGGCCATCACGGGTTCCAACGCTGTTACTAAGCCGCCTGGTGCACGCTGAAAACCTTGAGTCCCATCGGGCAGCGTAATCCTGTCGACCGGCAGCCGGTTAGCTACCACCACAAAATCGTAGGGATTGTTCTCGCTAGCGACTGTTAGTTCATTGCCCACCGTAAACCTCCTGGCCACGTAACTACTGCGAATGGAAACACCGCAGATTTTTCGGTTATCAGCAAATGGTGGTCTTAGTGAACCAACATCGCTTTTGTCCTTGTTTTTCGGATCAAGTCTGGAATCCGGGTGAAACCGTGTTCTACCACTCAATGTACGTGACAAGGCTCCCTATTGCTCTTTTAACCCATGCTCACGACGAATAATGAACTATCTGCGATGACTTGGTTGAAGTCTCAAATAACAAAGGAAAGGGGCTTTGCACTGTGTTGGTGAATGTTATGCGCATCCTGTGAAGGTTGGAAAAAGTGCGGGTTACGGGGTATTTGAGCCATTGCATTGGCTAAGCTTGAAGGCAGATTACAGTATTTCCGTTGAGCCAAGGAACAATCAAACTTATGTCGACAAACAACTCGCGTCCGTCCAAAGCGGAGCGCAGCGCTAGCGCTCGCGAAAAGGCTGCGCAGATGCAGGCAACTCAAGCTGCCGCTCAGAAGCGAAAATCATTGATGGTTAAGCTCGGTGTGCTGGCAGCGGTCGTGGTGGTCGTGGCGCTCGTCGTTGTGCTCATCGTGCAAAATAACAACGCGAAGATCTCCGCGACTGGTTCGGCTCCTCAGGGTGGTAACGCTGCCGGTGGCATCCTGCTGACCTCACCTACCACGGTGGCAGATACCTCCGGGATCAAGATCGACAACACCAATCTTGTTCTTAAAGATGATCGGCCTACGACCCCGGAACCTAGCGAGCTGACCGTGGGGGGCAAGGGCGAACCAGTCAACGTCACCTTGTACGTAGATGCGAATTGCGTTCACTGTGCAGAGTTTGAAAGCACTTATGGGCCACAGCTCAAGCAGTGGCTAGCCGATGGCAAGATCACCTTGGAATACCGCAACGTCGGATTCCTCGACGGTGGCTCACCATCGAACTTCTCTTCACGCGGTGCCAACGCCTTGGCATGTGTTGCTGACCAGAGCCCAGCGGCTTACTTGGACTTTGCTACCGCACTGTGGGGGCATTATGACCAGGGTGAGTTGAAGAATGCTGAGCTTTCTGACATGGCGGTTGCTGCCGGCGCCTCTGACTCGGTGAAGAGCTGCATCGATAAGGGGACTTTCCGTCCCTTCGTTGAAAAGACCACAGTGACCGCGCAGAATGAAGGCGTGGGTGGCACCCCGAGCATCTTCGTCCAGGGTAAGAGCGTTGATCTTGCCTCGAAGGACTTCGTTGAAGCAGTCGAATCGGCTATCAAAGCTAATGCCTAAACAGACGCAAAGAGCAGGCAGTAAGTAGCTAGTTCGCTAAACGACTTCCTGCGCTAACGCAAGGTAGTGTCTCATTCGTGAGGCGCTGCCTTGCTTGCGTTAACACCCTCGGCCGCTCGATTCGCAGTAGAGCCTAGTCTTCGGATATTCTTACTTAGTACGCCTCCTTAGCTCAGCTGGCCAGAGCAACGCTCTTGTAAAGCGTAGGTCATCGGTTCGAATCCGATAGGGGGCTCGAATGACCCTCGTCAACGTTTGAAATGAACGATGACGAGGGTCTTTTTCACATTACCCGTTCGACACGTGGTGCCAGTGCGCTGGGCATTCCGCAAAGGCTTGGTTTAGTCAGGTTTTTTGTCGTTCAGGGCGCTAAACTTCAGATGAGTTCTGCTGTTGTTTCCATAGCTGGAACATGGCAAGACAAAAGACAACATAACAATTCAAGGAGTTTGGCATGGCCGGTGGACTCGTAGCCCTTCTCGATGATGTCGCAGCCCTAGTAAAGGTCACCGCGGCATCATTAGATGACATCGCCTTGGGAGCTGCGAAGGCGAGCACTAAGTCCCTAGGCGTGGTCATTGACGACGCCGCAGTCACACCTCAGTATGTGAAGGGTCTATCGCCTAAACGCGAGCTTCCAATAATCTGGAAGATCGCGGTAGGTTCCATCCGGAATAAGCTCCTGATCATCTTGCCGGTCGCCTTGATTCTTTCTCAGTTTGCGCCGTGGGCACTGACCCCTATTTTGATGCTCGGCGGAGCGTATCTCGTTTTTGAGGGTGCCGAGAAGCTACTCGAAGCCATGGGGGTGATCAAGCATCACAGCCCTGGTGGCAAGGACGGTGGCCGGGACGAGAAAGCAATTATTGGCTCCGCAGTCCGCACCGACCTAGTGCTCTCCGCGGAGATCATGGTCATCTCGCTCAACGAGGTGTCTCATGAACCATTCCTGAATCGAGCATTGATCTTAATTGTCATTGCCGTTCTCATGACGGTAGTCGTCTATGGCGCGGTGGGACTAATAGTTAAGATGGACGATATTGGGCTACAACTGGCTCAAAAAACTTCTACGCTTTCGCAGAAGGTAGGCCGTGGCCTAGTCAAGGGTATGCCGATCGTGATGTCGATCTTGAGCAAGGTCGGCGTTGTGGCCATGTTGTGGGTTGGTGGTCACCTGATCCTTGTGGGTATGGATGAACTTGGGTGGCATGCCCCCTATGGTTTTGTGCACCACATGGAACTTTTGGTTCACGACGCGACAGGTTCGGCAGGTGCCGTCTTGGGGTGGCTGACAAATACCGCGTTCTCCTGTGTCGCCGGATTCTTGATTGGTTGCGTGATTGCATTGGTGGTTGTGGGCATCAACAAGCTGCGCGCCAAGCACTAAGCGGTCTTTGTATCCCTGCCCGTAGAATAGAAGGTGAGAGAAACCTTCCCGCCGTGCATCTGCGAGCCAGCGAAACACGCTGGGACTGAGCCCGGTGGATGACCCCCGTTGCTGACTGGCTAAAACGTCTGCCGGCCATGGAAAGATCGATGTGTGTTGAAGAGCAAAAATAGTAGCGTGAAAGATACCGCCCGGCATGAGCGCGGCGCGTATTTCACCCCAGAACCTGTGGCCCGTTTTATGGCCCAGTGGGCGCTCGGTGAGCAGGGCCGCCGTGTGCTTGAACCCTCTTGCGGAGAAGCACAATTTTTGACCACGGCACATCAAGTAACCAACGACGGCCGTGGCGACGTTGAACTTTGGGGAGTAGAACTTCACGAAGCTTCCGTACTCGCCGCACGGGCACTCCTGGACGCGCAAGGCGCTCAGGCTAAAATTCGGCACGCAAACTTTTTTGATGTCCCTGGCACCGCAGATATGGATGCCGTCATTGGCAACCCACCCTACGTGCGTTACCAATTGCACCGCGGTGCCCAGCGACAGCTTTCACGTGAAGCCGCCCGAAGGAGCGGAGTGGAGCTTAATGAGCTAGCCTCCGTCTGGGCGGCCTTTGTAGTTCATGCTACGAGTTTTCTGAAAACTGGTGGACGGCTCGCCTTAGTTCTTCCAGCTGAACTGATGTTCGTCAACTACGCGGGACCGGTTCGAGCTATGTTGCTCGAACGATTCGCAAATGTGCACCTAGCCGTCTTTGAACAGCGGCTCTTTGCTGATGCACAAGAAGAAGTGGTGCTACTACTAGCCGAGGGATATCGCAGTGGCTCTAGCGCTTCCTTTAGCTTGCACCAATTCCGTAACGCCGATGACCTGACCCAACTGACCGAGGGTAGCAAGCACACACCAACTTCACCCAGCGACCGGTGGACCGGCTCACTGGTGACCCTTGAAGCGCAAGGGATCTTAAATCATGCCTTGTCCAGTGCAGCGTTTAGCAACCTCCAAAGCTGGGGCGAAACATCCTTGGGCGCTGTTACCGGCAATAACAAGTGGTTTACGCTCAGCCCCGCACGGGCCGAAGAGCTAGGCCTGACCGAGGCTGAACTAGTGAAGATTTCGCCACCTGGATCACGGCACCTTCGTGGTTTGGAGCTGAACGAGGACCAATGGCAACGCTTGGGTGAGCACGGCCTGTCGACCTTGATGTTCCGTCCCTTGGCTGAGGCCTCCGCCGCCGGGGAAGAACTGATTAACAGTGGCGAACTAGATCTGGTGGATCAAGCCTACAAATGCCGGATGCGCACCCCATGGTGGAGGGTCCCGTTGCTGTCAGTTCCAGACTTGTTCATGACCTATATGAATGCCGACACACCTCGCCTGACAACTAACCATGCGGGGGTGCACCACATTAACTCGATCCATGGCGTGTACCTGGGCGCAGAAGTGCGCGAGTTGGGACGTGGCTTACTGCCCTTAGCCTCGCTCAATACCTTAACGATGCTCGGTGCCGAAATGGTGGGACGCTCCTACGGTGGAGGAATTTTGAAGCTGGAACCGAGCGAAGCCGATAAGCTCCCGGTGCCCGCGGCACATCTTGTGGCCCACTACGAGCAACAGTTGCTAAGTATCAAAGAGGACGTTCGTGCTTATCTGGAGCAAGGTAAAAAGCAGGAAGCCACTGCGTTAGTTGACGAGATTGTGCTGGGTCAAATGCTGGGCTTAGATGAAGCGGCACTCAATGCACTACACGGAGCCCGCCAAGACATGTTAAAACGACGGAAGTCACGAGCGAAGGCAGTGGAGAACTAAGCGTGGGAACTGGCGCAGTCGAAAAAACCTTAGCCTTTGCAGAATATGATGCGACTTTATTATCTGCACCGAAAGATTCTCCCTGGATCCGCAACGGGGCCGTCACCCAGGAGTTTAACCCGTCCTTTGAGACCTTAGAGCGGTTATTGAGCATTCCGGTGCGTTCCAAAGCAGCAACGCGCTCAGGACGCTTCGCGCAAGGCGTGGACGCCTGGTTAGCGCATGAACTGCGCAGAGCTGGGTTTGATGCAGATGTAGTCTGGCCACGCGCCGAAGCACCACGGGTGCTTTCCTCAGACATTCTTGAACTGCTGCGGAAATTACCCGAACGGCTCTCTGAGGAGCTACATGACGCGATCTTGGCAGGTAAAGCAGGAAGTACCGACGCAAGAATCCTAGGCCGCGCCTATATGAAACAAACCGACGTGGTGATGACCCATTGGTCCACCGGGCCAGAACTGCTGTTGAGCACTAAGGCCATGACTTCCTCATTTGGAAAGAACCTCTCCAATCGATACGAAGAAGCCTATGGAGACGCGGCAAACCTCCGTGCCCGCTACCCTCTGGCGGCCGTCGGATTCTATTTCGTGCAACGCGCGACGATCCTTGATTCCGAGCCGGCAGCATTCCGACGTACCGTTGATATGATCCGGAAACTACGCGACTTCGGTGACGGCTTTGGATACAGCGCCACAGGACTCTTACTGGTGGACTGGGATGACCATGCTGAGAAGCCCGAGGTAAAAGTTGTGCACAGCCCGGTGCCGGATGATATTGGAACCGCTCAGTTCATGAATGCAATGGTCGATACAGTCCTGAAGGTCACGCCCATCGACCTGCATGAAGCAGCACGCGCTCGCCGGGCCGGCGAAGTTGCCCCGCTTCCAGGGCATGACCCAGTAGACGAGCTACAAGAAGCGCTCTTTTAGCTCATCTGTTTGACTTCACTGGGCTCATCAAAGCCCCACACTGCGGGAAGTGGAGTGGAATTTCTTTGTGCAGCCAGCATCGGCAATTCGAGATTGGATGTAGTAGCTGTCAGTTCCGTTAGAGCTGGAACACCACGGTAAATATATTTGACCTGTCCCTGATATTCAAAGCTACGTTCGCGCTCCCACACCTCTGACCGTTCGTAGGCAGCCCAAGATCCCGGATTAGCTGAGTCAATGACGGTGATGGGGGTGCTTCCGGTTCTGAGTACAAAATCCAGACGTAGCTTGGTGATCTGCTGACGGATTCCTCGACGTCGGTACTCCGGACGCACACTCATGCAACCGAGCTCGAGCGCACCCATGACGCTAGTCGGTGCAATCACCGAGTCGTGCACGATTCCTGCAGCTATGAGCAGGTGTGAATCGTAGACCGAGACAATATAACGGGCACGGTCGATTTTCTGATTCCAGCGGTCATCAATCACTGGGTACAGGCTTTCCAGTTCGGAACGAGCAGCACCAAGTGGTGTGGAAGTGGAGAGGGAATAGCGCAGGAAAGAGTGCACTGGGATCGGTCCTAAGGCTAAGACGAACGAAAGATATGGCTTTTGCTTTGTGGCGGTATGCCGGTCGGCGGATTTCGTTGGCCTTCAGGGGACCGGTACCGGTGGGTTCCGGTAGCTTCCTTGTAGGGCCCAGCTTGAGCTCGATGAGCTAGAAAAATTATGCGGTTTAGCGGGGCTGTTTAGCAAGCCAAAAAAGCGACCAAAATGTTAAATCTAGATAAACGAAATGACTCCATATTTTTGTGCTTGTCATCCGCTCTTTTTCAGTTGACTAGTGTGGCAGTGCTCGATAATTTGGGAGCGACAATGCAGTCCGGACGGTTATGGTGGTGAAATCGATTTTGTGCGTTGGGCAAAGACCGCTAAGATCGTTTAGGTGCTTGACCGGCAGGTCAGCGCGCAGAGGGATCTTTAGCTCAGTTGGTTAGAGCGTTCGCCTCACACGCGAAAGGTCGCTGGTTCGAGTCCAGTAAGATCCACCAAAGAACGAGGAAGCCACCGCATCAATGCGATGGCTTCCTCGTTCTACTTTGTGCGGGGTTCTTTTGTTCGGGTTTACTTGGCGAGCATCTCGTGTACGAGCGGTTTGACTTCCCGACCAAGAAGTTCGATGCTGTCCAGCATCGTCTCGTGTGGCAACGAACCTGCCGAATACTTGATGTCCACCCGGCTGAGGCCTAAGGTCTTGGCGACCTTGGCCATTTTGGTGGCCACGGCCTGTGGGCTACCTGCCATCATGGATCCATCTAGTCCCATGGAAGCCTCCAAGCGCATCTTGCTTGCAGGAGGCCATCCTCGTTCTGCGCCCAAACGGTTCATGGTGCGCTGGTAGTGCGGCCACAACAATTCCAAGGCTTCCTTGTCGGTCGGGGCGACAAGCCCGTGGAAGTGTGCGCCTACCCGCTGTGTTGGCTGTCCGAACTGCTTCAATGCGCGGTGATAGAGCTGTACAAGTTGTTCAAAGGCGGCCGGCTGTCCGCCAATGATCGCCATGAATAAGGGCAACCCGTGCCGGGCGGCTCGAATTACCGACTGTGGGCTACCGCCAACACCAACCCAGGTGGTGATTGGATCTTGTTCTAGCAGTGGGTAGAGCTTTTGATCTTCAAGTGCTGTGCGATGCTCACCGGCCCAGGTCACCGGTAGGCCGGTGCGGACCTTTGCTAAGAGTTCAAGTTTTTCTTCGAAGAGCGATTCGTAGTCATCAAGGTTGAGCCCGAAAAGCGGGAACGACTCGATGAAGGATCCTCGACCTGCGATGATTTCGGTACGGCCATGGGAAATGGCGTCCAAGGTTGCAAATCGTTCGTAGACGCGTACTGGGTCGTCACTCGACAGGACGGTCACCGCGGTTCCCAAACGGATTTTTTCGGTGGCTTGAGCCAGAGCGGCGAGAACAATTTCCGGAGCCGACACTGAATAGTCATCGCGGTGGTGTTCGCCTATGCCAAAGAAATCCAGTCCAACCTGCTCGGCCCGCTGACCTTCGACTATGACGTTGCGGATTACCTGTGCATGGGACAGCGATCTGCCCTGTAAGTCTTCGGTGATATCGCCGAAGGTTTCCACGCCAATCTCGGGCGTCTCTGGCGTCGGTGCGACAGAAGTCATGACTTTCCTCTTCTCCAAAAAATTCATGCAATTGCATCTAATTAGGTAACTCGCTGGAGTCAAATTTTATTTCCGAGAACAAAAAATGACAGATGTGTTCAGGGATACTCAGTCGATGGGGGTTCCTCTCTGCCGGTTGACAGGCCATGGTTGTATCGTGAGGAATACGAGTAAAACAAGAGCCTCAGGGGGAGTGATTCGTGGCGCAGCAAGACCATGGCGAGAAGTCCGTGGAGTCGAAAGATGCGGGAGAAGATCCATCGCCATTGGCCGGGTCGCTGCCTCGTATTTTGACGAGCGAAATCAACATGGGACACCTACCAGAAACGGTGTCCGTTGAGACGACGATGGCTTCAGAGCTTCCGTTAAATACCGCAGTAAGTGCAAGCGTCGCGGCAGCTGACGCTACCGATATCGAGTCACGCACCGGTCAGGTTCTTACCTCGGATGACGGCATCACGTTAATGCCAACGCGCGCCAACCCGGTAGCACGTCGTCTGTTGGCAAAAATGTGGATTTCAGATACACCACCAACCGAAGCTCTGAAAGTGGTTGACCGGTTACGCGGAACCCCGTACGCCAATCCAAAGGTGAACGTCGATCAAGATGCATCGGCCCGACGGACCATGGAATTCGCCCTAGATCTCGGCGAAACGCTGATTCGTTATGGTGCTGGTGCACTGGAAGTCGAAACCAGCATCATCGCGGTAACCGCCGCCCTGGGGCTTAGTCATCTAGATGTTGATATCACTAACCAGTCGTTACACCTGAACTACAGCCCACCGGACGCTGAAAGCTATTCGATTTTGCGCGTGGTGCGTTCCTACACCACCAACTATGCGGGTCTTGTGATGGTTCACGAGTTGGTCTCGGATATTATTGCCGGCGGTGTGTCACGGACTTCTTCGGCTAAACAGCTGAAAGCAATTACGCGGAAACCGAAACCGTTCCCACGCTGGGTTGTGGCCTCGGGACAGTCGATATTCGCGGCAGCCTTTGTGCTCTTCATTGGTGGTTCGTGGCTTGGCGCCCTGGTCGCGATGGCCTCATCGTGGTTGATCTCGCAGATCGGGCGCTATGGCTCACGCTGGCGCGTTCCGGAGTTCTTCTCCGTCGCCACTGCAACCTTTACCGTGACCGTCATTGCGCTGCTAAGCCACCGAGTGCACGCCCCGCTGGACCCTGCGTTGGTCGTTTCCGGTGGTATCTTGTTGCTCTTGCCTTCGGGCAGATTTGTCTCGGCGCTACAAGATGCGATCAATGGGTTCCCCGTGACGGCCGTCGGGCGCCTATTTTCCGCCGGGTTGACCTATACGGCCATCTTGTCGGGAATTTCATCAGCCTTGGTTGTCTCTTCGGTCTTCGGAGGCGACAAGGTGGACGTTCACCGGATCGTTGCAATCAACTATCCAACATGGATGCTTGTTGGTTTAGTAGCAGTGGCTATCCTTGCCGGTGCGGTGACCGAGCAGACCGCGAAGCGGCTGCTGATCCCTACTGCGTTGTTAGCTGTGGGCGGCTACCTCGTCTTGTTGTTGGCCGAACAAATCGGATTGGGCTCTCGAGCTACGCCGGCCGTCGTGGCGACAGTCATCGGTTTTGCGGCGCGTTTCTTGGCGGACAAGTTACGCTCACCGCAGCTAGTGATTGCAGCGCCTGCTGTCATGTTCATGCTTCCAGGCCTGATGATATTCCGTGCAATGTACGGCATCGTTTTCGATGTGGAAGATATGTTCTCTAGTTTGGTGGAGATGTTCAACGCATTTGCCATCATGCTGTCTATCGCCGGCGGCGTGGTTTTCGGCGATACGCTCTGTCGGCCTTTGACCTCAAATGCTCGACGTGAACGTCGCTGGATCCGCCGCCGTTAGACGGTCGGTAACTTCCAATTGATAGGCGCCTGACCAGAATCGGTCAGGTGCCTATTGATTTGAGAGAAGGGTTTTGAACCAAAGAAGCCCCGGCTGGCCGATAACGGAGAAGGGTGGACGCTGTGCACGTGCGGCATATTGCCCATCAGTGGACTCAGTTTTTGCGCGTGGGCTCCCCAGAGAACGGCGACTACCGGATTTTTGCGTGAATTGAGGGCGCCAATAATCGCTTCGACAACCGGTGTCCAACCAAGCTTTTGATGGCTTCCTGCCTGCCCGGCGGTCACCGAGAAAACCTGATTGAGTAACAAGACCCCTTGCTCGTGCCAGGGGCTGAGGTCCGGATGTGGGGCTTCGGGCACCGCGAGGTCGGAGCTGAGCTCCTTATAGATATTTCGTAAACTGCGAGGCAGCGGCCGAACATTTTTCTCAGCGGCGAAGGCCAAACCATTTGCATGTCCTGGGGTCGGATAAGGGTCTTGGCCGATAATCAGAACTTTGGTTTTGGCTAGGGGAAGCAACAGTGCGCGCAACATCACCTCTGGGGCCGGCAGGATCTGCTCGCCCGCCTGCGAACGCAGCGCTAATTGTTGGGCTATATCCTGCAACACGCCATCAAGCGGCTCCAATGTCGATACCCAGTCCTCTGCGATAAACCCGTTGCTGGCTAGTGATTTTGCGCCAAAATAGAACGGGAAGTCAGCGGCTGAATACTCCGGGAGAGGCTGAGCGGCGGGAGCCTCAAAGAGCGCTGGCTGTTGGTTGTTCATAACAACTATTCTGCCCGTTTTCGGCGCGGTTGTGCCGCGTTACACGGCATCGAGTTCATTGATTGGTTAGAATATCGGTGGTGTGTCCACCATGTGTGGATATGAAAGCATAAAGAGGCCCGACTAATCGGTGTTCAAGGAAGAGGTGAGACGCATGGCAGGCAATGAGGTTTTGGTGGATTTTGTAATGAATCCCGACTCAGAGCTCGATGAGCGTTCACAGCAAATCTTGAACATGGAAAAACTGTGGTGGAAATATGCCGGAGCCAAGGAACAGGCCATCACTAAGCAGTTCTCAATTTCGCCGACGAACTACTATCAGTTGCTCAACCAGCTGATCGACACGGACGCGGCGATGGCCTACGACCCAATGCTGGTAAAGCGGTTGCGTAGACTTCGATCTACCAAGCGTCGTGTGAGCGGTACCGTCGGCGGAGAACGTTAAGTTCTTAGCCGGCCTCGGCCAGCCAGACCTCGAGCAAGGACAAGAATGACCAACTACCCACGTGACGAATTCGATCGCGTTCCGGAGTTTAGTACCCGTGTGGGGTCGCATCATGCCCATGGATGGGCGCAGTCTGCCGCCGCCAAGGGCAAGGACAGCAAGCTTCGTTGGGTAGTCCTGACCGCAATTGCGGTGTTGCTCATCGGTGGTGTGGGCTTCTTCTACGGTCCGAGTATCGCCGATCGTCTCAGCGGTTCCGAATCGACGCAGAATACCGAAGCGACAGCAACCGAAACTTCGCAAAGTCTTAGCGCCGAACCTTCCGAAAGCGCTACCCCCTCAAGCACCATTGATGATGCGGACGTGTTGTACGGTCAGCTCATTGGCGTGTACAACGGTGCGAGTATTGCAGGCACAGCCGGTGCAGGTGAAGAATTGTTGACTGAGGCCGAATTTACGAACATCGTGACGGATAATTGGACCCGAGATGCGGAAACCTCGACCGTCTATTACATGTCCGAGGCCTACCGGACCACCGCAGAAAAAGCCGCCGAGGTCTTAGGTATCGACGAGGTTTTGCAGACTCAGAACATTCCTAACCGCGTCACGGTGGTCCTTGGTGCCGACGATACGTTGAACTCCAAGTAATATTTCGCTTCGCTCACAGCCGATCAGCTTGCACTCGCCATGCGAGAGTGCCAATATTTGTATTAGCACTCATGCGTTACGACTGCTAATGCCGATCGGCTGTTCGTTTTAAAATCGAACCCTTTCGACCCTCGCGGTTTGTTAACGCACGGAGCGTGAAGAATACCTCAGATAGCGAGAGCTCATCTTGGTTGTCGGCCCGATGCCGATACCGGTGCGCTCGTCCGTCGCGGGCGCTGTCTGTCGGTTGCATTTTCGCAAGATCGTCCCGAAAGGACCGAAAGCCACTATGGCCAAGATGATTGCATTTGACGAGGAAGCACGCCGCGGACTTGAGCGCGGCCTGAACATTCTGGCGGACGCCGTAAAGGTAACCCTAGGCCCACGCGGTCGCAACGTTGTTCTGGAGAAGAAGTGGGGCGCACCTACTATCACCAACGACGGTGTGTCCATCGCCAAGGAAATCGAGCTCGAAGATCCATACGAGAAGATCGGCGCCGAGCTCGTCAAAGAAGTAGCCAAGAAGACTGACGACGTCGCCGGTGACGGCACCACCACCGCAACCGTGCTCGCTCAGGCTCTGGTCAAGGAAGGCCTGCGCAACGTTGCTGCCGGCGCCGACCCAATCGCATTGCGCCGCGGTATCGACAAGGCAGTAGAAGCCGTCACCGCAGAGCTGCTTGCCGCTGCAAAGAAGATCGAATCCAAGGAGCAGATCGCTGCTACCGCTTCGATCTCCGCTGGCGATCCAGAAATCGGCGCATTGATCGCCGAAGCACTGGACAAGGTCGGCGAGCAGGGCGTTATCACCGTTGAAGAGTCCAACACCTTCGGCCTTGAGCTGGAGCTGGCCGAGGGCATGCGCTTCGACAAGGGTTACATCTCCGCATACTTCGTCACCGACGCTGAGCGTCAGGAGACCGTGCTGGAAGATCCTTACATCCTGATCGTCAATTCGAAGATCTCCTCGGTCAAGGACATGGTTTCCTTGCTGGAGAAGGTCATGCAGTCGAACAAGTCGCTGCTGATCATCGCCGAAGACGTTGAAGGCGAAGCACTGGCTACCCTGATCTTGAACAAGATCCGTGGTCTGTTCAAATCCGTTGCCGTCAAGGCTCCGGGCTTCGGCGACCGTCGCAAGGCTATGCTGACCGACATCGCACTGCTCACCGGTGGTCAGGTTGTTTCCGAGGAAATCGGTCTGTCGCTAGACACCGTTGGCCTCGAAGTTCTGGGTACCGCCCGCAAGGTCGTTATCACCAAGGACGAGACCACCATCGTTGAAGGCGGCGGCGACGCCGACGCCATCGAAGGCCGCAAGGCTCAGATCGCAGCCGAGATCAAGAACACCGACTCGGACTACGACCGCGAGAAGCTGCAGGAACGTCACGCAAAGCTTTCCGGTGGTGTCGCTGTGCTCAAGGCCGGCGCCGCAACCGAGGTGGAGCTCAAGGAGCGCAAGCACCGCATCGAAGATGCAGTGCGTAACGCCAAGGCAGCAGTTGAAGAGGGCATCGTCGCCGGCGGCGGCGTGGCTCTGATCCAGGCTGGCGCCCTAGCGTTTGCAAAGCTTGAGCTGGAAGGCGACGAAGCCACCGGTGCGAACATTGTTCGCGTTGGCATCGAAGCCCCACTGAAGCAGATCGCACTGAACGCTGGCATGGAGCCAGGCGTTGTCGCCGACAAGGTCAAGGGCTTGCCAGCAGGCCATGGCCTGAACGCCGCAACCGGCCAGTACGTCGACCTGCTTGAAGCAGGCGTGAACGACCCAGTGAAGGTGACCCGTTCGGCTCTGCAGAACGCTGCGTCGATCGCTGGCTTGTTCTTGACCACCGAGGCAGTCGTTGCAGATAAGCCAGCTCCTGCTGGCGCTGCCATGCCAGGTGGCGACGACATGGGTGGCATGGGCGGTATGGGCGGCTTCTAAGCTCCCCGCACCTCGCTGAGCGACCGCTCAGGCGGTACTAGCAAACCCGAGGGCCTGCTTCATTATGAAGCAGGCCCTCGGGCCGTTAACCCCGACATCTCGGTCGGCGCGTAGTTAGAACTGTGTGGACAACTGTTCCAGTTCAGCGGACAAATTACTGCGTGCAACACTTTCCCAACGCTGCCGGGCCTGTGCAGTGCCGAACAACTGGTCCTTGTCGAGTAACTCACGAAGTATCTTGGACCGACCACGGGCGAAGTCTGGCTCCGACACGTGAGCGTACTCGGCCCGAACGGCCTGCGTATAACGCTGATAGGCGGTTGCAGGGCGAGCCAGAACTTCTAAATCTGCGTCGCACAGTAGCGCGCCGAGCAGGTCCCCAGCCTGCGGCTGGTGGGTGCTGGTCAGCATAATCAGCCGTTGAATTGAAGCCACCGTGTGGTCGGGCAAGAGACCTTGCAAGCATTGACCTGCGAGCTGCGCCGAGTCCTGCTCGTCGGTGCTCTGACCTTCATAAACCGCGTCGTGAAACCATGCGGCTAATTCGAGTATTTGCCGGTCCTGCTCCGAGACCTGCGTACCACACAGCGAATCTAGTGCTTCAAGTACGGCGAGCAGATGCACACGATCGTGATAATAACGATGTTCCTGACTCCATTTGGATAAAAGAGCCGTCGCAAGTTCAGATTGCCCGGGAAAAGTGCGTTCCCAGCGTTTACGCAAGGCCGGGTCCAGCCGTTCCGGACGCAAGCGTGCGGCTATCCGCAGTCCCGAGCGCGCGAGCGCCCGAGCAAGTTCTCCACCGCTGACCTCGTGAGCACCCGCGGCGACAATTTCGGCATAGCGTTCGCGGGGCACATCGTAATGATCCCTATCGAAGGCCCTGCGACTAATGCCCAGTGCGAGGGCGAATTGATGTAGCTCCTCTAAGGACGAGTCAGAGACCAAATGGGAAAAGACGGTGCCGTGAGCGGGCCAGCGCGGCGGGTCGATCAATAAGCTCATGGACTAAGCGTACCGAGCGTCCGCCTACACCGATCAGTAACGGAACAGTGAGGTGTTAACCTGTTCGACTTCTTCGTACTGCATGGAGGCGTGGTTCAGCGCCGTGGCGATGCTACTTAGCGCTTCCTCGATGCGTACATGAGTGCTGCGCCACTCGGCAACGATGGATTGGAACGAGGTGGCGGCAGAACCCTGCCAGGTGCTCTGCAATTGGTCTAAGTTCATCTGCATCGTGGAGACTTCGGACCGCAATCGGTCGATGGTGTTCATGACAGCCTGGGACTTGACCTGCATTTCGCCGGTGTTGGTTGAGAAGGTGCTCATGGGAGATCCTGCCTTTGGGGAGATCGGATTGGTGAGATCACCATAAATCCGGCAGGAGCAGCAGCGTAGCTTTCATGAGCCCTTTGTGGACAACTAGGAGCCGTTGATTCCTACTGGTCGTCCTCGTCAATTTCGCGAGGTTCTTGGAGTGGCACGTATGGCAAGCAGATCGCCATAGTGGCTCCGCCTCCAGCAGTTTCGCTGAGCGCTACCGAGCCACCGTGTTGCTGCACGATCGCCACGACTATAGCTAGGCCAAGACCCGAGCCGCCGGTCTCGCGTTGTCGTGAGCTGTCTGCTCGGTAGAAGCGTTCGAAGATCCGGTGTGCGTCCTCTTCCGGAATACCCGGCCCATGGTCACGAATTTCAAGTACCGCGTCTAATGCACCGGCCACGAGCGAACGAACACCCACCGCGATCTCAATCGCTGATTCTTCCGGGGTGTAGCGCAGCGCATTGGTGATCAGGTTTGCGATTACCTGGCGGATTCGTGCGTCGTCACCGACGGTGCTGGCAGGCGCTGGATATTTCGTGTCTAGACCGACCAGGGTCACCTTGCGCAGCGGTGCACGGACCTTGGTGTCTTCCACAGCGTCCTGGCCGAGAACTAAGAGGTCTACAGATTGTTTTTCCAGTGGGCGCTGTTCATCGAGACGAGCGAGCATCAACAGATCTTCGACCAGGTGCGCCATGCGTTTGGATTCAGCTTCAATGCGGCCCATAGCCGAGCCCAAGGCTTCTGGATCTGCCAGTCCTCCATGACGATAGAACTCCGAATAGCCCTGAATGGTAACCAAGGGAGTCCGCAACTCATGAGAAGCATCTTGGATGAACCGGCGCATTTTGGTTTCCGAGGCCTCGCGGTCGCGGAAGGCTCGCTCAATTTGCGCAAGCATGGCATTCAATGAACGCGAGAGCCTGCCGACTTCTGTTTCTGGAGGGTAATTTCGTACACGTTGGGACAGATCACCGTCGGCAATCATTGCGGCGGTACGCTCAACGCGAATGAGTGGAAGCAGTGATCGCGAAGTCAGACCATAGGTGATCATTGACATGAGTAATGTGGCAAGCAGGCCGGTGGATAAAACGAGAATTGCGGTTTTTTGGACCGTATCATTGACGTTTTCAAGGGGTAAGGAGATAAAAACATTTAATCCGCTGGTGGGCAGCGGAACTACCATCGCGCGCCACCCTGCGGAACCCGAATGCATACCCGGGACGGTGACGGGGGACCAGGGGGTTTTGGCTAATTCAGCCATTTGCTCCGGTGCCAACAAGGGAGTGTCAGCGTTGTTTCCGGGGGTAACGCGACTACGTGGCATGATGTAAACGATTTTGCCGTTTTCATCACGAATATCAGCGTACGAGCGGTTGAGCCCGAGCAAAGTCGGATCAATGCCGTCGTTTTCTCCGGACTGATCATTATCCAAGGAATACTGGTAGGCCTTATTCAGGCCGTATCCCATCGTGGGTCCCGAGACATTGAGCTGATCATCGATTTGATTAGTCATCGAAATACGAAGTGTGTGTGCTGAACCGAACGCTGTGGCGCCGATGCCACAAATCATCAAGGCGCACATCAGCATCACCAATTTGGTGCGCAAGGATGTACGACGCCACAGTGTTCTTAAAGCCTGCATGTAATGACTTTACAATCCGTTGGGCCGCAAGTGGGCATTGTGCCTAGCGTCGGTCGGGAGTGCGCATGAGGTAACCAACGCCGCGCTTAGTCTGAATCAGGGCGGGCCACTCTGGGCGGTCAACTTTACGACGCAAATAGGAGATGTAAGATTCCACAATCGACGCGTCACCGTTGAAGTCGTACTCCCAGACGTGATCCAGGATCTGCGACTTGGACAGCACCCGGTTCGGGTTCATCATGAGGTAGCGCAATAATTTGAATTCGGTCGGCGAAAGGTCAATGACCTCTCCCGCGCGACGTACTTCATGGGCATCATCATCAAGCTCTAGATCTGAAACCACGATGGTGGCATTCTCGTCTTCGCCCGACGCGGTGCGACGTAATACGGCACGAATGCGGGCCACTACCTCATCGAGGCTAAATGGCTTGGTGACGTAGTCATCGCCGCCGACGGTCAGGCCGGTGACCTTGTCAGTGGTGTCATCACGTGCGGTCAGAAATAGTACTGGGAAGTGACGCCCCGCGGCGCGTAGCTTGCGGGTGATGGTAAAACCATCCATGTCCGGAAGCATGACGTCTAATACGGCAAGGTCTGGCTCTTCTGCTTCGACGGCTGCCAGAGCTTCGCGACCATTGGCTGCGGCGACCACTTCGAAGCCCGCAAAACGCAGGGAAGTGGAAAGGAGTTCGCGGATGTTTGGCTCATCATCCACAACAAGAAGTTTGGCCTCTGGGGTTTTTGCACTCATAAATCCCAGTGTGCACCGGAAATCTGGGAGTCGCCTGAGAGCAAACTGAGTGCCGTGATTAGCTGCTGCGCCGCTTAAGGATGTTTGCCACCACTACGACACCGGCCAAGATGAAAGCGATGGGTAGACCAAAAATGCCGAACGCCATGACTAGCGGCGGGATGGAATTTTCCTGGAAGTACAAAACTAATACCGCCACCAGCGATAGCGCCGAAAGTATCGCAAGAACGATAGCTGTGCGCGAAATGACGGACAAGGTAATCGAAGAAGAGCTCACGCCTCTTAACGATACAGCAGATCTGAAGCCGCTCCCGTGACTCAAGGTGAAGTTACGGGCGTCAAAGTGTCATAATCTTAGGTATTGGACTTTATTCGAATCCGTACGTCGAGCACCCGGTGAACGAACAATTGTTAACCCGGCTGAATGCTCCATGGATTCGGAGACATAAAAAAGCGTGACGTGAGGTAAATTGCACAGTACGCGCTACAGCACGAGAAACGAACGAGGTAGAGGATCATGCCTAGCGGCAAGGTTAAGTGGTACGAAAAGTCCAAGGGCTTCGGTTTCATTACTACCGAGGACGGCAAAGAAATATATGTGAACGCCACGGCACTGCCGGAAGGTGTTCATGACCTGCGCCCAGGAATGCGTTTGGAGTTCGGAGTGGCAGAAGGTCGTCGAGGACCGCAGGCGCTGAGCCTGCGTATCTTGGATGAAGCTCCTTCGGTAGCGCGAGCAAAGCGCAAAAACCCGGAGCAGCAAGCCACAATGATTGAGGATCTGATCAAGGTCCTTGATCAAGTATCTAATACCCTGCGCAAGGGGCGATACCCTGAACAAGCGCATGGCAAAAAGGTTGCTACCGTGCTTCGCGCGGTAGCCGATGATCTGGACGTTTAAATAATGGCCCGTAAACCCAAATTAGACACCATCCTTGCTGACGCGGTTGATGTAGCGCGAAATGCGCTCACGGAGATCGCGGTAGACACGGAAATCGGTGAGTATCTCGGAGCTACGTCCGAAGGTGAGCAATTAGTCACCCATAGATTTGTCTCCCAGAAAAAGGGTTACCGAGGCTGGACGTGGTTCGCGACACTCGCACGGGTGCCACGGGCGAAAGCCAAAGATCTCACCGTTTGTGAAGCAGGCATTGTTGCCGGCGAAGACGCTCTTCTCGCTCCAGCATGGTTGCCTTGGGCAGATCGATTAGCAAAGGAAGAAATCGAAGCAGCCGAGGCTGACAGCGCGACGGATGAATCCGGTCAGGGAAGCCTCGATGGGCAACCGAGCGCGTCTACTGAAAAGAATTCGGCAGCTACCAACGAACCAGTGGAGAGCGGTTTCGAGGAATCAGCTGACGGTGCTACGCAGCAAGAGTCGACTGCGCCTGCTGAAGCAAATGTTGTGGAGAGCATCAAGACACCTGCGCGACGTCAGGTCCGTCGACGTCGTACAGCACAGCGCACTGCTGCTCGTCGCCGCGCAGCGCAGCGCAGTCGTCCACGTAAAGACAACTTGGACTGAACAAAACCGAGGCATTACACAACGGTCCGCGGATGAA
>NZ_NRGT01000061.1:23002-32176 GCF_002332285.1 Glutamicibacter sp. BW77
TTCATCCGCGGACCGTTGTGCTAACTGCGTGGTTAGAGCTGTTCGACGACGTAGTCGATGCTCTGCAGCAAGGCGGCAACATCGCTTGGGTCGATCGCCACAAATGTAGCAATGCGCAGCTGATTGCGGCCTAGCTTGCGATAAGGCTCAACATCGACCACGCCGTGAGCGCGCAAGACCTTGGAGATGGCCGTGGCATCAATCGAGTCATCAAAGTCAATGGTCGAGATGACATTGGAGCGGTGTTCCGGGTTGGTGACGTAGGGCGTTGCAAACTCAGAAGCTTCTGCCCAGGCATAAATCTTCCCTGCAGACTCCGCGGTACGTTTCACAGCCCACTTGAGACCGCCATTTGAATTTATCCACTTGATCTGAGCGTCCAAGGTGACCAACGTGGTCAGCGATGGGGTGTTGTAGGTCTGGTTTTTCAGCGAGTTATCTAGAGCGGTCTTCAGGTTCAAGAAGTCCGGGATCCAGCGGTCGGTCGCTGCGATTTCCTCAATGCGAGCCATTGCGGCGGGGGAGAAGAAAGCTAGCCACAGTCCGCCATCGGAGGCAAAGTTCTTTTGTGGCGCAAAGTAGTAGACATCGGTCTGTGACAGATCTACATCTAATCCGCCCGCAGCGCTGGTGGCATCGATAACCACAAGTGCATCCTCATTGGCGTCTGCTACTCGCAGAATCGGGGCAGCGGCTCCGGTGGAGGTTTCGTTTTGAGGCCATGCGTAGAGATCTACGTCAGCTTCGGCAACAGGAGTCGGCACTGAGCCCGGCTCGGCGGTGATAATCGATGAAGCGGCAAGGAATGGCGCTTTATCGGTGGCCTTGGCGAACTTCGAGCCGAACTCGCCAAAGGACAGGTGCTGTGCCTTATTGCGGACCAGAGAGAATGCGGCGGCATCCCAGAAGGCTGTGGATCCCCCGACGCCCAGAAGCACTTCGTAGCCCTCAGGGGCGCTGAACATTTCTTTAAGACCGTCTTGCACGGACGCAACCAGGTTTTTGACTGGCGCCTGACGGTGGGAGGTGCCCAATAGGTTGGCGCTCGCGTCCACGATTGCCTGAATTTGTTCCGGGCGAACCTTTGAAGGGCCTGCGCCGAATCTTCCGTCGGCAGGCAGAAGGTTCTTTGGAATGTTGATGCCGGTGCTCATCGCGCTCCTCTTTAGCGTTTGGTTGAAAGTGCTGGTATCCCGACGGTGTTCCGTAAATATGGAATAGTTCAGGATAGTTTCGACGTTTCAGTTAACATCTTCGCAAATTGCGAGGGGATGAGAGAAAAACCGGACCGTCGGTTACGACATGCAATTTATGCTGTGGTCGCAGGGAACGCCTCCACAACCAAGTAGAGTTGCATACTGACGTTCCGTTTTTTCAAACGAACCTAACTGTTGTGACTTCCAGGAGTGGCTAACGTGTCTGACCTTATCGATACAACTGAGATGTACCTGCGCACCATTCTTGAACTTCAAGAAGAAGAGATCGTGGCCTTGCGTGCGCGAATCGCGGAACGTCTTGGGCATTCGGGGCCTACTGTGTCGCAAACTGTCGCTCGGATGGAACGCGACGGACTCGTTGTAGTCTCCACCGACCGTCATTTGGCTTTGACTGAAAAAGGTCACGAACTGGCTACGGGCGTGATGCGCAAGCATCGTCTAGCTGAGCGCCTACTTTCGGACATGATTGGCCTTGAGTGGGAGTACGTACATGACGAGGCTTGTCGCTGGGAGCATGTCATGAGTGAGCGTGTTGAGCGTCGGCTTTATGACTTGCTGGGCAAGCCAACAGTTTCTCCTTACGGTAATCCGATCCCGGGCCTTGAAGTCTTAGGTGGACCGAAAGTAACGGAAATCTCATCTGAGGTTGAGAACCTGGATAACGCATTGCTCTCCGGAAACGTCGGGCCGCTGGCGATCGACCGCTTGGCTGAGCCGATCCAAACGGACCCAATCCTGCTCGGACAACTGAATGAGGGCGGAATCCGTCCCGGAGCGATAGTCAATCTAGAGCGCGCCGATGATTACGTTGTGGTCCGTGTGCAAGGCATCGAAGGCGCCCTAGAGTTGCCAGTCGAGGTCAGTGCACACGTCTTTGTTCGTACAAATCAAAGATAACGAAATTGTAACTTTTCCGATCGACCGGTAGGGTTATGCGAGGGCGTTAGAGGTTTATCTAATGCCGATTCCGAAAGCGCAAACACCGAGTATTGCCCTGCCTTCCGGATGTGACAAGAACTTTTAGGGCAATAGCGGGGAACCCACTCATCTGACGAGTCATTCGTCTTGGGGTGAAGTCATGCCAATAAGCAAGACCGGACCAATCACAGGGCCGAACCCGACAGCTAACTTCGCAGGTGTAGATGTGAGAGGAATGTTTTGGCAGAAACCAGGACGACGGGTCGACGTCGCGCAGCAGATGTCGAAATCGACGCGATCGCTGAAATCGCAACAGCTGCTACCGAACGACCCGTTGGTCGCCGCGCATCGCGCGAAGCTACTGTCGAAGCATTAGAAATTATCGCACCAGTGTGTGCCGACTATGTTGGACGCCGATTCACATCGGGACAGCGTTACGGTATCGCACCAACGTCGAAAATTCTTGCGGCTCAGGATGTTGACGGAAACGTCATTGCCCTACCCACGGCCAAGCCAGTTATGGCTTCCGAAGGTGCCGTAGCCAGTAATGGGGAGCTCGTTCAGAGTCTCCACGCATCACCTAAAAAAGTTTCCCGACTAGGGTTCACACATAAGATCGCGGCCGTTGCCGCGGTATCAGGTTTGGCCCTCGCAGCGGTTTCCCCGCAACTCAATGGAGCCGAGCCGGACGAGCCAGCTTCCGTAGCTAGTGCTCAGCGCACCGCGACTTCCGCTGTTGTTGATGTTAAGGCACCGGAAAATGCCGGGCTAGAGGTTCAGCGTGCCGCACTGAAGTCGGATATCAATCCAAGTGTCGCCGACGAAAACAAGCTTTCGGAAATTCTTACCGCTTCCGGTGGAAATATCCAGAAGATCGGTTCGACGGGCGGTCTGCTTGAGCGTCCCGTGGATAGCAACCGCATTACTTCGCCCTTCGGGCATCGCAAGAATCCAACCGGCGCCGGCTTCATGGTCCACAGTGGCACAGATTACGGTGTGCCGAGCGGCACAAAGGTTTACGCGGCTGCCTCGGGCACCGTGGAGGTCTCTGGATGGGCCGGTCACTCCGGTCAACGAGTTACCTTAGGTCACGGAAATGGGCTGGAAACTGGCTATAGCCACAACTCCAAACTCCTAGTCAAGGTCGGTGACAAGGTTCAGCGAGGCGATGTGATCGCTCTGGCCGGCAGTACCGGTAACTCGACGGGCCCACATGTGCACTTTGAGGTCATCGTTGATGGGCAGTTCAAAGACCCAGCAGGCTGGTTATAACGTTGAACGTCACCTTACCGTGATCAAAACGTGACATTTGAAAGATAGTCCTATAGGCTTATCTGCGTGCCAGGGGGAAGCCCTGAGCAACATTGCGTGTGATCCGAGCACTGCCAGCATGCAATGAGCAGTTATACACAACTCGTACGGCAGTGACGGGGGAACCAACATCGGGTCGTTAGTTTTGACTAACAACCCTAGGGGTTAAGTGGACAAGAAGGAAACTTCGAATCCACCGAGGTAACTCCACTTCGAACCCGACAGCTTACCTCGTAGGAATCAAGGAGAGGCATTATTGTGACCAAGCGTCAAACCCATGGACGTCGCCGCGCCGACGTGCCACGCACTAACTCGCTAGAGGCGATTTCTCAGGCCGTAGCGTCTAACGCGGGCTCAGTTGGCCGACAGGCAGCCGTTGTTGCTGCTGCGTCCGGTTTGATCGTCACCTTAGGCGTTCCAGGCCAGGCTACCGCGCCCCGCGATGTATCCGCGGCGCCAGTTGATACCATCAACCCTGAGCGTGTGTCGGTAAAGACCGTCAAGGTCGACACCAAGAAGGCCGACAAGGTCGACATCGAGCGCGCCAGCTTCACCGCTGAACCAAAGCCTGAGCCAGAGCCAGTCGTTATCGCTGTTGCTGACAGCATTGAGCCAACCACCCGTCAGAACTCGGGTAGCTCCGATTCTTCGGGAAGTGCTGACTCCATGGCACCAATGACCCGCCAGAACCGTGGCGGCAACGGCCAGCAGAGCGCACCAACTCAGACCCAGAAGCAGGAAACCAAGAAGGAAACTTCGGCTCCTAGCTCGAACCTGACTGGTATTGCAGGAACTGCAGCCAAGTACTCAGGCGTTCCATACGTCTGGGGCGGCAACACTCCAAGCGGCTGGGATTGCTCCGGCTTCGTAAAGTATGTTTACGCGCAGCACGGCATCAACATTGCTCGCGGTACCTCCGCGATTCTAGGCTCCGGCCAGTTCAAGCGCACCAGCAGCCCGAAGCCTGGCGACTTGGTGTTCCAGAACGGTGGAGGCCACGTAGGCATCTACCTCGGTGGTGGCCAGATGATCGGCGCACAGAACCCAAGCGTCGGTACCATGATCCACTCGGTAACACGCAACCCGTTGTACGGGTACTACACCCTAGCTCGCTAAACAGCCTGCTCCCATTGGCCATCGAACGTAAAGTTCGGTGGCCAATGGTCGTTTAACACAGTGAACTCCATGCTACTTCGCGATGAAAATCAGCGAATATCTTCCTATTTTTAGCCCCGAATATGCGACACATCGCATAGGCTAACGGCAAGAGGACTAACCGAGACGAGCTCGTCGTCATCAACTTCAAGTGATGCGTACGAATTCATTGAAGGAAGTATGCGCATGAGAACGTTGGTTTTGAACGCAGGATTTGAGCCACTGGCAGTGGTGACTTTTCGTAGAGCGCTTATTCTTGTGCTTACAGAAAAAGCAACGATCATCTTGCAAGACGATGATTCACCGGTTCGAGGAACTGACAGGGAGTTACCCCGACCCACCGTGATCGTGTTAAAACGATATGTACGACGCCCCTACAGGAACATGATCCATGTGACCCGTAGGGGCGTTCTTCGTAGGGACCACTTTCGTTGTGCATACTGTGGGAAAACTGCCAATACAATCGACCACGTGATCCCGCGCAGTAGGGGAGGACAGAACACCTGGGAAAACCTAGTAGCAGCGTGTCTGTCGTGCAATAGTCGCAAGGCAGACAAAATGCTCGCTCAGCTCGGTTGGCAATTGCTACTCACACCACATCAGCCGCGCGTGGGCGGACACCTAGTCTCCGGGTTAGAACATATTGATGCTTCATGGAATCAATATCTTCATGCCAGCTAGGAAATATCTACACTCCGTGAGATGTTGAGACGTTAGTACTATCTGAACAATTCACGGAGGTAACTTGTGAGCATGGAAGGCGCGGCGTGGAGCACGCTGTGGCAGTTGTCTAAAAGTGAGCAGCGACGGGCTTATCGGCCCGATACCCCGGGACGCGTTTTTAGATTCGCGCTTAATTACAAAGCCAGGCTCATAGTCTTCGTGATTTTCTCCGTACTTTCTGCTGCGATAGCAGTGATCACTCCAGTACTCGCCGGACGAGTCGTGGACGCAATTGTGGGTCAGGGGAACTGGGCGACAATTCGCAATCTAGCCATTGCTATGGTGATAGTCGCAGTCTTGGACTCCATTTTTGCAATGTTAGTCCGCTGGCAATCATCAACCCTCGGCGAACAGATCATCTATGACCTTCGTACGAAGGTGTTCGACCACGTACAAAAGATGCCGATCGCTTTCTTCGCACGGACAAGAACTGGTGCGCTGACATCACGACTTAATTCCGATGTAATCGGTGCGCAGGCCGCCTTCGCAGGAACACTGTCAGGGATCGTCTCCAACGCGGTGGCGCTGGTCTTGACCGCGATCGTAATGCTCACAACCTCTTGGCAAGTTACGCTGCTGGCTTTGGTACTCTTCCCGATATTCTTGCTCCCGGCCCGACGTTTCGGTAAATCCTTGGCGGGTTTACGTAAGGAATCGGCGGATCTGAACGCCTCAATGAGCACACAGATGACCGAGCGCTTTTCGGCGCCCGGGGCGACGCTGATCAAACTTTATGGCCGTCCGCACGAGGAATCAACGCAGTTTGGTCTGCGCGCCGCACGTGTTCGCGATATCGGTATCAAGATGACCTTGCGGCAATTTGCGTTCGTAACGGTACTGGGATTCGTCGCGGCGCTGTCATTGGCTCTGGTCTACGGACTTGGTGGTTTTTATGCCCTGCGTGGAGACATGGCCGCCGGCGACGTGGTGGTGCTCGGAATGCTCATTATTCGGCTCTACACACCGCTCACAGGGCTTGCGAACGCGCGAGTGGAAATTACCAGCGCTTTGGTCAGCTTCGACCGTGTCTTCGAGGTACTGGATCTTGAACCGTTGATCAAGGATGCTCCAGATGCGATCGCTTTACCCAGCGAACCGGTGGCAGTGAAATTTGATCGGGTGACGTTCGCGTATCCGAGTGCCGAGGAAGTATCCCTCGCATCGCTGGAGGAGACCGCGGTATTAGACGGACGTGGCGGTGAGGAAATTTTGCATGATATTTCCTTCGAGATTCAACCAGGGCAAACGGTGGCGCTTGTGGGTTCATCCGGTGCGGGTAAATCCACCATTGCGCAGCTACTCGCTCGACTCTACGATGTGCGCGGGGGAGGTATTACCCTTAACGGGTATGATCTACGCCAGCTTAAGCTCGTATCTCTTTATCACGAGTTGGGAATGGTGACCCAAGACGGGCATCTGCTTCACGAGACGGTACGTTCAAACCTCCTGTTGGCCAACCCGGAAGCTGAGGAAGCGCAGCTCTGGGCAGCTTTGGAAGACGCGCAGTTAAGAACGCAGATCGAATCCTTACCGGATGGGCTGGAAACCGTGGTCGGAGAACGCGGGTACCGCCTTTCGGGCGGGGAGCGTCAACGTATGACTATCGCTCGTATGATTCTGGCCAATCCAGGGCTGGTGATACTGGACGAGGCCACTGCTGCCTTGGACTCACGAAGTGAACTTGCAGTGCAACTGGCATTGAGCAGGGCTTTGGAAAACCGCACAGCGTTAGTGATTGCTCACCGCTTGTCCACTATCCGCCAGGCTGACCAAATCCTTGTGATTGATGGTGGGCGAATTGTCGAACGTGGCACTCATCTAAGTTTGCTAGGCGAAAACGGTGCCTACGCAAAGTTTTATCAGACGCAGTTCAGCTCTGATCACGGTGCGGAACCTCAGTAGAATCTCCCGGTCAAAGTGCCCGCGGAAACGATGCGAACTACGTTAGGCATATCATCACTTGGAAATCGTTGATGAAACTAGGCACCCATGTCATTCGCGTTGGCCAACAAGGTAGGTAAAACGTGTTCTCTTAACAGTGGTGCAATGTCATTGCGTAATAGGGCATCCCGCGGATCAATCCACAAGAGCTCTTCGAGTTCGGCTAACGGTTCGGGTGAACCATTAAATCTTGCGGCGAATAAATAAGCTTGGATTGACGTATCTTCTTCATTCGCCGCAGGACCACTCCATTCTCCATATGGTTCGAGGTCCTTTGCTTCAAAATCCACGCCTAATTCTTCGGAGACTTCGCGCATTACGGCCTCTATAGGTGTTTCTCCGGGTTCTGGTTTCCCGCCAGGTTGCATAAATTTTGTTGTTCCGCGCTTGCGAACCAGGAGTATTTGTCCTTGGTCGTTGATTAAACACGCTGCAGAAATAGTTAAAGTTTTCATCATCAAAACACAATATCGCGTGTGAAAACGTATGACCAATGGTAACGTGCATTAATGGATCTCCAACGTTTTTAGTTGAGAGGCACTACGATTCGACAACTCGCAGTTTCGAATCATGTGTCGGAATCTTGGCAGTACGTTGGAATGGAGAGATCGATCCATCAACTTTATAGATCTATGGAGCATTAATGCGACGGGGTACAAACTTAGGCCGCCTAGGCGATTTTAATCAGGCGGTAATTCTAGAGTCCATCCGACGAGCCCCAGACGGCATCAGCCGTGTGGAGCTTGCAGGTTCGACTGGACTTTCACCACAGACAATCTCAAACGTAGTACGTCGTCTGCTTGACGACGGCATCGTTCGCGAAGATCGCACCATCGTTTCCGGACCGGGTAAGCCACGTACCGTTCTTGAACTAGAGGGAAACCGCCTAGTTTCTATCGGTATTCACCTTGACCCTAGCGTTCTGACCTTTGTCGCGATGAACCTGCGCGGTGAAGTCCTGCGCGAGCGCAGTATCGATCTACCAAACCTTGAGGTAGCTACCGAGACCATCCAGCTGATGGCTGACACGGTCAAGGAAATGATCGCCGAGATTCGCATACCTAAAAAGCACATCGTTGGTGTGGGTATCGCCGTGCCAGGGCCGGTCAACGTTGAAGACGGCGTGGTACTAAACCCACCACTACTGGACGGTTGGGCAGACGTTGAGCTGGTAACTCCGTTACGTAAGCTGTTGCGCCTACAGGTCATCATTGAGAAAGACACCATAGCTTCCGCTGTCGGCGAGCTATGGCAGTCCAAGGAAGAGAAGTCCGATGACTTCGTCTTCGTCTACTGCGGGCATGGATTCGGTGCAGGCATTGTCATCGATGGCGAAGTCCACCACGGATCAAGCAATAACGCTGGCGAAATTGGGCACTTCTCCACCGGGCAGAAGTCGGTTTCCTGCGAAGAATGCGGTGCAGATGATTGCTTGGCCGCAGGCACCTCATACGAGTTCATGGCCGCACAGGCCAAGGAGCGCGGCCTGGAATTGCCTTCGTACGAGATCATGGGCCCAGAGCAGCGCTCAGAGGGCCTGAACCGACTCACCGAACTTGCTCTGGAAGGCAACACTGTTGCCAAGGAACTTATCGTAGAGTCAATGGTTCGCGTTGGTGAAGTTGCCGGTCAACTAGCAAACGCCTTAGACGTAAGCGAAGTTGTTTTTGGCGGCCCACAGTGGGACAAGGTGCGCGAGCTAGTCTCCGACGACGTTGATGCGGCCGTAAAGCGTCGCTTTGGCCTACGCGGAGTGCACGAGCTTGGTACTCGAAGCTCAACTCTTGGCTCGCAAGTCGGCGCCATTGGTGGCGCATGCGTAGTCATGGATGCCTCACTTTCACCGAAGGCCACCGCGTTACTATTGCGCTAGGCATTTCCGCAAGACTAAAGACCGTGGTTCCCTTCC
>NZ_NRGT01000061.1:32181-40529 GCF_002332285.1 Glutamicibacter sp. BW77
GGAAGGGAACCACGGTCTTTTTAGATAAAGGCAAGCTTCTGGCTAATGGCTTGCTAACCAGTCAGAAAATCGCCAAAAACTGTCATGTTCGACAGACGATGCGAAGAGGCGGCACTCAGAATTCGTTTGAGACACCATCGCCGAGAAAAAGAAAACCGACGACTGCCCACTACGGTTGGGGAAGCCTCGGTATTCTATGTGGTGCCCCTGAGCGGAATTGAACCGCTGGCCTACCCTTTAGGAGAGGGTCGCTCTATCCAACTGAGCTACAGAGGCGAAGGCGCTAAGCGCCACATCAACACTATCCTACAAGGAAGTTGATGATGAATTTTTCATGATTCTTGGTTACGAACCTCGGCCATTTTATTAATCAGCGCCATATTAGCCCGGCGAGCTCCGAGGCCAATGATCAGCGCAGCGGTAATAAATAGTGTTACCCATCGAATGGTGGTCAGTACCGAAGCCAGGGCAACCGTCCCTTCGTTGAGATCCGCTCCAAAGAGCGAGTCAATGGCGAAATTCTCCCAAAGATCGGTGACAGCGAAGAGCAGTGGTGCGGCCCAGGCAAGCCAGCGCATCTGGCGATTCGGGATCCAGCGAATAAAAATTAGCATGGAAAACAAAGCGGTCAACAGGGGGAATAGCAGCCCAGCAGTCTTGTGCAGGTAGTTCAATTGACCGGTGGCATCTGCATCCATGGCCCCACGTAGTGCCTCAACGTCAGCGACTGTATAGCCAAAGACGCGTTGGTCAGGCATGGTGAGTCCATTGCTGAGGTCGGTCATCTGGTGCATTACCAGCAAGTGATAGTAGACAAAGAGGAAAGCACAGGTGACTAGACCCGCCGTGATGAGCAACATTGGGTTTGATGAGGATTCGCGTTTCTGCGCAGCCGCTTGCATTCCCTTGACCTGATGGTCCTGGAACTGTGAAGGCTTACGATACTCTTTACTCTTCTTAACGTTCTTTGCCATACCTTCCATTATGCCGGGTAGTTCAATGAAACCGTCGTTGAGCCCACGTAGACTGACTACACCATGGATTTCCTTAACGATGACTTCGCCGCGGAGCCGGCACAGCGCACCATACCAACTCCAGAAGAACTGTTGGTGGGGATGAACGAACAGCAAGATCAAGCGGTTCGTTATCACGGTGGACCGCTTCTAATCATTGCCGGTGCGGGTTCTGGAAAGACTCGCGTACTCACTCATCGCATTGCCTACTTGCTTGCTACCGGCCGGGCTCGGCCGCACGAAATTCTAGCCATCACCTTCACGAATAAAGCAGCCGCAGAAATGCGTGATCGAGCCGCTGAATTGATTGGTGAGACGCAAGCAAAGAAAATGTGGATTTCGACCTTTCACTCCTCCTGTGTACGCATCTTGCGCCGGGAAGCGGCGACTATTGGTCTGAAGTCGAACTTCTCGATCTACGATTCTGCGGACTCACTGAGGCTTATCACATTAATAGCCAAGGGTCTAGATATCGACCCCAAACGATTTGCCCCAAAGGCTATCGCGCATAAGATTTCTTCACTCAAAAATGAACTGATTGATGAAGAAGATTATTCCTCCACGATTAATACCCATGACCCGTTCGCCCTGGCCGTGGCCGAGGTTTACCGAGGCTATACTCGCCGGTTGCGTGCCGCGAATGCCATGGACTTCGACGACCTGATCGGCCAGGTTGTGTACATGTTCCGGGCGTTCCCCGCCGTGGCGGATAACTACCGTCGCCGTTTTCGCCATGTCTTAATCGATGAGTATCAGGATACAAACCACGCGCAGTACTCGCTGGTGCGTGAGCTCACCGGCCCAGATGGATTAACCACCCCCGGGGAGCTCACCGTGGTTGGCGACTCCGACCAGTCAATTTATGCTTTCCGCGGGGCGGACATCCGCAATATTGTGGAATTCGAAAAAGACTATGCGGACGCCGCAACGATCAAACTCGAACAGAACTACCGTTCGACGCAGAACATCCTCTCTGCAGCCAATGAGGTTATCAAGCGCAACCCTGAACGCAACGACAAACGTCTATGGACCGCCAGTGGAGATGGCGAGCCCATCATTGGGTACGTCGGCGAATCCGAAGGTGATGAAGCCCGTTGGATTGCTGAAGAAATTCTGCGACTCAACGATGAGGAAAGCGTGCGCCCCGGCGATGTCGCTATCTTCTACCGGACCAACGCTCAATCGCGTGCATTGGAAGAACAATTAATGCGCGTGGACCTAAAATACCGGGTCGTGGGAGGAACCCGATTCTACGACCGTAAGGAAATTAAAGACGCACTGTCCTATCTCCGTGCGCTAGTTAATCCGGAAGATGACATAAACGTCCGCCGAATTCTCAATGAGCCCAAGCGCGGTATTGGTGACCGAGCTGAAGGTGCCGTGGCAGCACTTGCTGAACGGGATCGAATTTCGTTCATGGATGCCTTGCGACGCTCGGATGAAGCCCCGGGGCTAGGTACTCGCGGCATAAAAATGACAGCGGCCTTCGTGTCATTGATGGATGACCTCAAGGTCGTAGCTGAAGGTTCCAGTCCTGCCGAGGCGCTCGAAGCTGTCTTGGAACAGACCGGTTATCTAGAGATACTTCGCACGTCCAATGACCCTCAGGATGAATCACGGGTGGAGAACCTCGCGGAGCTGGTCGCGGTAGTTCGAGACTATGTCAAAGATGAACCAGAAGGTGGACTAGAAGGGTTTTTGGAACGTGTGGCATTGGTAGCCGACGCTGACCAGATCCCTGAAGCTCCCGCAGATGACGAGGGTGCCGCAATGGCTGCTCGCGAAGGTGTGGTCACCTTGATGACCTTGCATACTGCTAAGGGTCTAGAATTTCCTGTGGTCTTCTTGACCGGTATGGAACACGGTGTTTTTCCGCATCAGCGGTCCATGACCGATGCCAAAGAACTGGCTGAAGAGCGTCGATTGGCCTATGTAGGTTTAACTCGTGCCAGAGAACGGTTGTACCTCACTCGGGCTGAACAGCGTAGCCTCTGGGGACAATCGCAGTACAACCCTGCAAGCCAGTTCCTCGACGAAATTCCGTCCCACTTACTTGAGTGGAAACGTGAAGGGTCAATGTCTTCCGGGTGGGGATCGGGTAGCGGAACGGTGAATTTCGCCACCAGTCGATATGATCGTGGATCACATTGGGCAGCCGGTACCTCGTCCAATGCAATCTCACGGGGGCATAACGCCGCACCCGTTGCGAAACAGCGTGTACAGCAAAACAAAGAGATTGTGGTTCCAAAGGTTGGACAAAACGTAAAACATTCAGGCTTTGGCTTGGGAGTTGTCATTGCTATAGAAGGAGCCGGAGATAAGACGGTTGCAAAAGTGCAATTTGTGGATTCTGAAAAACGGCTCTTACTGCGCTATGCGCCATTGGAAATCGTCGAATAATCGCGAATTCTTTAGGGTAAGCAATGCAGTTTTCGCTTCCGTGGAAACTTCATGGAAAGTTCTCTACATGCTGTAAAAGTGGGAAGTTTGCAAAACTAGGGATAGTCTGAGAAGTGCGCACGGCTACGGCGCCGTATGACTGCCGATAGTTGCGGTGCGCTCTCTAAGGCATGGCATAGGTTTCGATCTATGGCCATGTCGCGAGTCAGCATGAACTTCGAACGAAGGACACAAACCCGTGGACCTGTATGAGTACCAGGCGCGCGATCTATTCGAGGCACACGGCGTTCCCGTGCTTGCCGGCATCGTCGCTTACACCCCGGAAGAAGCTAAAGCCGCAGCTGAGAAGATTGGCGGCGTAGTTGTAGTTAAGGCACAGGTCAAGGTTGGCGGCCGCGGTAAGGCTGGCGGCGTTAAAGTTGCCAAGACCGCAGACGAAGCTTTCGAGCACGCTACCAACATTCTCGGTATGGACATCAAGGGCCACACCGTTAATAAGGTCATGATCGCTCAGGGCGCCGACATTGCTGAGGAGTTCTACTTCTCGGTACTGCTGGACCGTGCAAACCGAAACTACCTGGCCATGTGCTCGGTAGAAGGTGGCATGGAGATCGAGGTGCTCGCTGTCGAGCGCCCCGACGCTTTGGCTAAGGTCGCCGTTGACCCGTTGGTCGGCATCGATGCAGCTAAGGCTGCGGAGATTGTCGCTGAAGCTAACTTCCCTGAAGAACTGCGCGCTAAGGTCGCAGATACCATCCAGAAGCTCTGGGTTGTATTCAAGGAAGAAGACGCCACTCTCGTTGAGGTCAACCCACTGGTGAAGACCGGTGCCGGTGACATTGTTGCCCTTGATGGCAAGGTGTCCCTGGATGAGAACGCCTCCGAGGTTCGTCACCCAGATCACGAAGCTCTGGAAGACAAAGAAGCGGCTGATCCACTGGAAGCCAAGGCTGCAGCAGCAGGCCTAAACTACGTCAAGTTGGACGGTGAAGTAGGCATCATCGGTAACGGTGCTGGCCTAGTTATGTCGACCCTTGACGTTGTTGCCTACGCTGGCGAGAACCACGGTTCGGTCAAGCCTGCTAACTTCTTGGACATCGGTGGTGGAGCATCAGCTGAGGTCATGGCTAACGGCCTTGACGTCATCCTGAACGACCCACAGGTCAAGTCGGTCTTCGTTAACGTCTTCGGTGGCATTACCGCTTGTGACGCTGTCGCAAACGGCATCGTCGGCGCGCTGAACACCTTGGGTGACGCAGCGAACAAGCCACTGGTTGTCCGTCTGGACGGCAACAACGTTGAAGAGGGTCGCGCCATCTTGGCCGAAGCCAACCACCCATTGGTGACCCTGGCAGCAACCATGGATGAGGGCGCCGATAAGGCTGCCGAGCTCGCCAACGCAGCGAAGTAAGAGGGATAAGCGAACAATGAGCATTTACCTGAACAAGGACTCTAAGGTCATCGTCCAGGGCATCACCGGCGGCGAAGGCACCAAGCACACCGCCCTGATGCTCAAGGCTGGCACCAACATTGTCGGCGGCGTGAACGCCCGCAAGGCTGGCACCACCGTCACCCACGGTGACCAGGACATCAAGGTGTACGGCACCGTGGCTGAGGCCAAGGCTGAAACCGGCGCAGACGTATCGATCGTCTTCGTGCCACCTAAGTTCACCAAGGACGCTGTAGTTGAGGCTATCGAGGCTGAAGTTGGCCTCGTTGTTGTCATCACCGAAGGTGTTCCAGTACAGGACTCCGCTGAGTTCTGGGCACTGGCACAGTCGAAGGTTGACGCCGACGGTAACCAGATCACCCGCATCATCGGTCCTAACTGCCCAGGTATCATCACCCCAGGTGAAGCGTTGGTCGGCATTACCCCGAACAACATCACCCAGAAGGGCCCAATCGGCTTGGTTTCCAAGTCCGGTACCCTGACTTACCAGATGATGTACGAACTGCGCGATCTGGGCTTCTCGACCGCAATTGGTATTGGCGGTGACCCAGTGATCGGCACCACCCATATCGATGCACTGGCAGCTTTCGAAGCCGATCCAGAGACCAAGGCCATCGTCATGATCGGTGAAATCGGTGGTGACGCTGAAGAGCGCGCAGCTGATTACATCAAGGCTAACGTCACGAAGCCAGTTGTTGGCTACGTCGCTGGCTTCACCGCTCCAGAAGGTAAGACCATGGGCCACGCAGGCGCCATCGTCTCCGGCTCGGCCGGTACCGCTCAGGCTAAGAAGGAAGCTTTGGAAGCTGCAGGCGTGAAGGTGGGCAAGACTCCTTCGGAGACCGCTCGCTTGCTGCGCGAAGTTTTCGCTGCTCTCTAAGCTGAAGCTAAGTTGAGGGCCTGACTGCAGATCGGTAACGATCCGCAGTCAGGCCCTTTCCGTATTCTGTGAAGATTCTATCGGGTTCGTAGTGCTACGGGAGCCGACCGTAATAGACAGAGTACAAAGCAACGGCCACCGTCCCAGATCTCTGGGACGGTGGCCGTTGGTCAATCAAAAACCAGTGGGTTAGTGGTTCGCTGGTGCCTCATCAAAAAGCGAATCAACGTCAAGATCGGGATTTTCATCCTGAGTTTTCACCAGTTCGACGGCTTCAGCGTCGGTAGCCACCGACGGCATAGAACCCGGAAGTGGTTTGCGTGCTGATTCCTTGAGGAAACACACGGCGATGAAGCCGGCTACGGACATGCCCATCACCCAGAAGGCAGGAGCCAGCGAAGACCCGGACATTGTTACAAGGGCTTGCATGATGAACGGAGCGAAGCCACCAAAAATAGCGACGGCAAAGTTATAAGAGATTCCCATTCCGCCATAGCGCGAAGAGGTAGGGAACAGTGCCGGTAGTGAGGAGGCAAGGTTAGAGACGTAGAACGTTACTGGGATCGCCAGCAGGGCAAGACCAAGCAAGGTGGACCAGATAGCTCCGTGCATCATGAACAAGAACGCCGGAGTGGCTAGTAGCACGGCGGAGACCGAACCGATGAAGAGTACGCGACGGCGCCCGATCTTGTCCGATAAGTGGCCTGCTAACGGGATGCACAAGGACATGCCCGCCAGAATGGGCAAGGTCAGCAAGTTACCGTGCACCGGATCATACTTCAGCGTTTGGGTCAGGTACGTCGGCATATAACTGGTTAGTGCGTAGCCTGCGGTGTTTGCGGCTGAAACCAAAACGAAGCCGGTGAGCAGTTCACGCCAGTAGGCTTTGACCAGGTCGATGACACCCTTCGGAGCATCTGCAGAGCTCTTGGCATCCTCGCTGGCACGATTTGCGGCTTCCTGAGCTTCCTTAAACGCCGGAGTGTCCTCGATCTTGGTGCGGAACCACAGGGCGATGACGCCAAGAGGCAAGGCAACTAAGAACGGGATACGCCAAGCGAAGCCTTCCATCACGTCTTCAGTGAGAGTTAGCTGGAGGATCGAGACGAAGGCGGCACCCACGGCAAAGCCCATATACGAGCCGAGATCCAGAAGTGATGCATAGTAACCGCGGCGCTTATCCGGTGCGTACTCGGTGATAAAGGTTGTGGCGCCGGCGTATTCACCACCGGTGGAAAAGCCCTGAATGAGCTTCAGAACGACGAGAAGTATTGGCGCTGCGATGCCCCAAGCCGAGTAGTCTGGCAAGATACCGATGCCAAACGTTGCCAAGGCCATCATGAGGAGTGTGAAGACAAGAATCTTTTGGCGGCCGACTCGGTCGCCTAACTGTCCAAGGATGACGCCGCCTAGTGGGCGTGCCACGAAGGTTACGGCGAAGATTCCAAGGCTAAATAGCGTTTTGAGGGCTGGATCGAGGGTGGCCGGCATGAATAGCTCGCCGATAATTACCGCTAGGTATCCGTAGACCCCGACGTCGTACCATTCCATCAAGTTACCGACAACGGTACCGCCGATTGCTTTTTTGAGCATCGAATCGTCAACAACGTTGACGTCCTCTACCTTCAACCGGCGTTTCCTTAAAAATTTCGGCCCACGAGTATTCGCTGCTTCCATAAGCTTCACTCCTCATATCTTTCTTAATCTTCTCGTATGCTCTAGGTCGCTCAGCTTTCCTGTGCTGAAGGGCTTCGGGGAATCGTGCCACTTGGTGGTCTAGCCTCAGAGACTTTCTGCAGGCTTCAATGACTTCTCCCCAGATCACTGGCGACGATTGCTCAACGAACGATGAAGTGCATAATCGGACAAGCAACAAGACTAGCAAAACGTGAAATGGCACTTGTGCGTGGAGTCAAGTATTTGCAGTGGATTCGGAGGTTAATGCGTCCGAGCCCGAGAGGCTCCAGTGTAGAGCCATGCTCAATGCGTGAGCTGGTCAAGTTTCTGAGACACGAACTACGATTTTTTCTTATTACACTCAGGCCGCAACAGCCACGGAATTCTGCTCCCAATACCAATCAAGCAGCATCTGAGGACTCAACCCACCAATAGCGGTATGTGGACGCTTCCGGTTGTACCAAACCTCGATGAACTCCATCACCGCGGTACGCGCTGCCACCCTGCTGGTGAATGCCCTGTGGTGATACATTTCGTTCTTGATCGTCGAGAAGGTTGACTCTGCGACGGAGTTGTCCCAGCACACCCCCGTACGGCCCATGGACTGGCGCACGCCATGCGCAGCGCACCACCCCTGGAACGCGTCCGAGGTGTATTGCGTGCCGCGGTCACTATGGAATACGCTCCCGGGTTGGATGAAACCACGCGATACGGCAAGCTCCATCGCGTCAATGACCAGTTGGGTTTGCATGTTCTCACCCATCGACCAGCCCACGATCTGACGCGAATACAAATCGATTACCGTCGCCAGGTACAACCACCCCTCGCCGGTCCGCAGATAGGTGATGTCGCCAACCAATTTCGCCCCAGGACGGGAAGAACGAAAGTCCCGTTTGCCGAGCTTATCGGGCTCTTCAGGAATAAGAGT
>NZ_NRGT01000062.1:0-114367 GCF_002332285.1 Glutamicibacter sp. BW77
GTTCCAGGAAGCCATCATGACCGCAAAGCTATGACCGAAAGCGGGCTAGAAGAACTTCTTGCCGCAACGCTATACCTTGGAGATTTGGGGTACCAAGGAACTGACGCGATGATCCCGTACAAGAAAGGTCAAAGGCCTGGAACTGGTGAGCTGATTAAGCACGATAAAGCGTTCAATGATCAGCTGGCGAAGATCCGGTGGGCGGTTGAGCAGGGTATCTCCCATTTTAAGAACTGGAAAATCATGGCAGAGATTTACCGAGGAGTTTTCCATGAGTTACCGTCGGTGATTCAGACGATTGGGCGGTTGGAATTCTTCCGGTTGGGGTCGTTGGGAACCCGGTTATGAATAGACTTCAATGTAAAGGAACATGCGACCAGTAACTACTAATCACCGGAAAGTTACTCAATACCTTTGGGCAGAGGGTGATGCCAAGGCTACAGTTGGCCCTAGCCGGTGCCTCCGCCACCGGACCGTTCAGTGCTTTCTAGGCCACTTTCTGACCCCGCGTCGACTACGGCCGTTTTTGACGTCTAGCGCTCATTACTGTGGTGTTGAGGGTTTTGGCGCAGTTCGCAACCCTATTATTAGCCGTGTATAGATCCTGGTGGTTGGTGAGCATCTCGGAGGGTCAAATGCAAGACTTCCAGTGAATGCGCTGCAGTTGATGCTCATACCAATCTCTGGCTCGTCTCCTCTCTTCAAAGAATTATCTCAATGGGCCAACCTACCAATTGAGCATTTTTGGGAGAATGGAGCTGCCTCGTCAACTGCACAAAGGAAATTATCAGCGTAAGAGACTTATCGCCAATCCAACGGGCACCATCGAGTAAAATCCTAATAATTGCTATTCGGGTAGTTGGATTGGGTACGGCACCTGAATCCCTTTCCCAATCAGAGGGTATGTTGAATTCAATCTAAATGACCCTGATTGCAAGTTCTCGTCAGAGCCGTATGGAGGTTAAAGCCTAAGATGACACGCGTCGCGGAAGATACGCAGAAATTCAACGGTGCCCAGATATTCACTGATTCTTCAGAGCAAGCTATTGCTTACCTTAAAGCACATACCCCGCTGACAGACTGGTCAGTTTCTCGCGTGATTGATGGAGAACAGGTCCACCTGCACGTTGAGCCGGATCAGTTACTCACAACGGGCCAACGTGTTGAGTGGGAAGAATCGTTGTGCAGTCGAATGGCCAATGGGGCTGCTCATGTTGTGGGAAATACACGTCTAGATCCCGACTATTCGAGTATGCGATTTTCAGCCAAAGTGGGTGCTTATGCCGGTTATACCCTCAAAGATGACCGAGACGAGATGTTTGGTGTCTTGTGCGGGGTGCGCACCGATCCGCTCACTGAGGAAGAGAAAATAGATGAAGAACTCGTGGCTCTGATCAGTTCACTTCTATCTGCTCAATTGAAGCTCGCGAGAGTAGCTGATAGGGAGCGGAGAAATAGTGAACTATCCGATGCTTTGGCGCAAACAGATGCTTTGACTGGACTGCTCAACCGTCGCGGCTGGGACAAGATCACTAGTGATGCGCAAGAACGTCTTGAGGCGTTCGGAGATGCCGTGTCTGTCGCGGTGATAGACCTCAATGGGCTCAAGGTGGTCAACGACATCCAAGGCCATGTCGCTGGAGATGATTTGTTGCAACGTACTGGCGAGATCTTGAGGAATAAGAGCACCGAATCCTGCCGTGTCGCCCGATATGGAGGCGATGAGTTCATGATTTTGGCCAACGGAGTGTCTCCATCCCAAACAGAATCTTATTTCTCAGCTTTCACAGATGCCTTGGAAGATGCTGGAATTTCTGTCGCCATGGGGCACTGTTCAGCTCAGCCAGGGCGGACCAACGTTGAACAGTGCATTGCAGAAGCTGATGCCTTAATGTATCGGCAGAAATATCAGTAGTTCGTTCGGACCGGCGGCGCTGAACGAACGAACTAAAAGCTTAGACCGGATGTTTGAACAGGCTAACCGCATCTCCTGCCACTGAACAAAGGTATTTACCCGCCGATTAAAATCCATCCCCATTTCTACCACCCCCATTGAAGTGCAGATTCATCATGCCCAACGGAATTACAACGCTGATCTCTTATCCAGGCGACATTCAATCGTGATCAAATTGCCGGTTAGATCAAAAATTTTACCGAGGAAGAAGCTTGCACCAAGAGTTGGATTAGTTCTTGAGAAAAGAACCGATAGCTGATCCAAGGCACGTGTCATCCACACGAACTATTTTCCGAGCTGTTCGAGTGTCTTATTGATATTCATGTTGAAGCGTAACTAACTGAACCTACTAAACGAATATCCGTACCGTAACGAGAGTCTTCGGACTTTAAACGGATCAAAGGAAGGCACCGGTCGAGGATTTCTCCTGGCAGGTGCCTTCCTTTGTATGTGTGCGGTTCCTGATTTGAATTAGGAAACCAATGGATCAGACGCGGATCGCGTCCACAATACGCACCCGGGCTGCTACCAACGCGGGCAGCACGCCGGTAAGCGCGCCCACAGCGATGGAAACTCCCATGCCTAACAGGGCTGCATCCACCGGGAAGCCTGGCATGTCATCTATCCCCATGGCCAGCACGGAGTTGATCAGCTTCGGATTTGTCACCAATGCCACCGAGATCATCACCCCGAGTCCGCCGGCCACAGCCGTGGCGACAACACTTTCCATCATTACAGAGAAGAAGATGCGCCCGGTGGTAGCGCCGAAGCTTCGGCGAATGCCGACCTCGCGGATTCTCTGCTTCATGGTCACCATGGCCACGTTGAGCAGGCTCAATGATCCCAGGAGCAAGATGATGCCTGAGATCCCACCGACCACCAGACTCAGCTGAGATAGAGTTTCGTCGGCGCCCCACGCCAGGTAATCCTGTCGGTTGGAATCCACCATGTAGCCTGGCAGCTCCGCGCGCATCTGCCGCGCAAATTCGAAGGCTAATTCCTCGGAGCCCTCGATGGGCACCCACATGACATAACTGACGTCATCCAGAGGGGTGCTTGACGCAAACCAATGCTCATATGTTTGCGGCAGCATCCATAACTGTCCGCCCATGCCCATATCTCTGGTGGAGGTTGCCCCGATCACCGTCACCGAGACGGCACCGCCGCCGCTCTTTAATTCGATGGTTGCCGGTAACGAGCCCTTGTCCAGCCCCAGCTCGGTGAACAACGCCTTGTCTACCACTACCGCCGGGGAAAGATTCTTCGCGTCTTCGGATTCCAGCCAGCGTCCGTGCTGGGCGGAGATGCGGTGCATTGGCCCGTAGCTCGGGTCAACCACCTGGATCATGGCCTCCGCGTTCAGACCTTGATAGGAGGCCTGCGGACCGTGGGTTCGACCAATCATTGAGGTGTATTCAATATTGAAGCGTTCGCTCGTCTTGGCGAAAGCCTGCGAGACTTCTGCCGAGCTGCGCGGAATTCCTAGGCCGTTAGGATCTGCAGCGTAGGTGGAGATCAGCGCTGGACGTCCCTGACGTTCAAGCTGTTCGGTCATCATCTGCTTGGCCATAGAGGCGCCGGCCACCGCGGTGGTCAGCGAGGCTACCGCGATGGTGACCCCGATGAGCGAGAGCAACACCCGGAGCTTGTGAATGCGCAACTCTTGCCAGGCTTCGAGCAACGCAGCAACAAATCCGGTAGCCATGCGTGCAAGGTTATTCACTAGACAACCTCCAGGCTTAGCGGATGAAGTAGTCCGGATTCCAGACGGAACTGTTGGCGGGCCAGCGCGGCCACATTGGCATCATGTGTAATGGTGATCAGAGCCGCTCCGGAATCAACGGTGGCAGCGTCCAGCAATTCCATGACCGCACGGCCGGTGGACACATCCAGTGCACCGGTCGGTTCATCGGCCAGCACCACACGTGGCCTGCGTACCAATGCGCGAGCGATAGCCACCCGTTGCTGTTCGCCGCCCGAGAGAGTTTGCGGCATCGAATCGAGCCGGGTGCCAAGCCCCACGCGATCAAGTGCCTCGCTGGCCAGCTTGCGTCGTTGCCAGAAGTCGCGTCCGCTGGCGTACATCAGCGGTGCCATCACGTTTTCCAGTGCGGTTCGCCCAGGCAACAGGTTAAATTGTTGGAAGACGAATCCCAGATCACGTCCGCGGGCGGCGGCCGCACGCCGGGCGCTTAAGCCCGAGGCATCTTTACCGCGCCAAGCAACGGTTCCAGAGGTGGGGCGGTCCAATAATCCGAGGATGTTGAGCAGGGTTGATTTGCCGGTGCCAGAGCGTCCCACAATGGCAATGTGGTCCCCTTCGGTGACAGTCAGGTTGATTCCATTGAGGATGTGCAGCTGGCTATCATCGGGCAGTAACACGCTGCGGGTGACATCTGTGAGCTGTAGCAGCTGAGCTGCACTCATCAGGGGTAGATCTCCATTCCCATTTCCTCATCAAATTCCTGTTCCGGGACCGGATCCGAACCAGGAACATAGCGCAGCACTTCGCTATCGGCTTTCAGCCCGGAACGGACTTCGATGACTTTGCCATCGGTGACTCCGAGCTCAACTTCGGTGCGAATTTCCTCGCCATTCTCATCGAGCCGCCAGACCGCGCCCTGACCTACCAATCCGCGCACCGCGCTGACCGGTACGGTCAACACGTTCTCGGCGGATCCAGCCTCGATATCCATGTTCATCGTCAGCCCGTCAAAAACGACGATATCCGCCGGAACATCGCAGGAGGTTTCGCTTCCCGAGCTGTTTTCGTTCTGGGGCTCTCCGCTCATGGACTCCATGTCGGCATTAGGACTTTGGTCCTTGGAAGAATCAGTCGAAGGACCGGAAGTATCACCTACGCGCAAGTTTTTGCAAGTAAATGGTTCGGGCCCGCCATCGATGGTGACTGTCGCTTCCAAGGTTGAATCCGTGAGTCGGTAGCGGTCCAGTGGATTGATGGTGCCAACCGCGGTGAAGTTCTGCGGCTGCACCTTGGCTAGGTCTGCGCCTTTGGTGACTTCATCGTTCAGTTCGATATCAAACTTGGAGACCTTGCCAGTGGCTGGTGCGTAGATATCGCGATAACTCACTACAGGCTTCGCTGGGCCCGAAGAATCTTCTTCGGTAGCAGGATCTGGGTTCGTCTCGGATTCGACCTGCTCGGTGGTCTCGGGCATGGTTTCGATGCGCATCTGGAAGATGCGATCTCCCTTGCTCACATTGTCTCCGGGTTTCACGAAGGCCCAATTGACCACGCCGTCTACCGGGGCATTGAGCGTCTGTGATTCTAGGAGCTTGATGTTACCGGCAATTTTCAGCGTGTTCTCAACGGTGGAAGTTTCCACCATGACGGTTTCGGCGGGTACCTCACCGGTGGGGTATAGCTGGTCGTCTTGCGCCGAGGCACTGCCGGTAAAGGCGAGTTTGACTAGGCTGACGGCAATCAAAGCACCGATCAGTAGCCAGGCGGAGGGAAGGATGAAGCGGCGGAATACGCGGCGTTGACTCATAAGGTGGCTCTTTTCACCACCCTATCGAACCAAATCATTTGGTAAATTCTAGGTATAAACACGCTAAATAGTCAGCTTTACCTAATCGTTATGGACTTTCACACCGCAGGTCAGTCTCGTGACGCTTCCATGAAATCAAACTTGGCAGGCGATTTAGTATGTGGAAATCAGAAACTTGGTGATTGGGTTCTGTCTGAGAGCAGCACCCGAGAAGCTCCATGTGTTGTCAGGGGAGCGGTTACGACTAGCAACCGGATATGGATCTTCGACACTCAACATCTTCTGAACAGTTCGGTAGGGTAAAAGTAGCTAGCCAACGAATGCCTGAAAGGATGCCTATGGGCCTCACCGTTGCTGAGTCCGTAATCCCGCTGATACTTAAGGCAAGGGGCGCCAATAAGCCGTTTGTGACCGAAGCCGGGGCCCGGAAACACCTCAAGAAACGCTATCTACGCCCCATTCCATTTGGCCCTCCGGCAAGGCTTCGAGGGGTGCGCGTAGAACGCCGACTATCAGACCCGTCGGGGTGGCCAGTTTATGATGTGTATTCGGGAAACAAGACTTTGTCACGGCGTGCCACGGGCTGCGTGGTGGTGTATCTTCATGGTGGCGGTTGGGTCAACGAGATCGCCAGTCAGCATTGGCAGATCATTGCACGTATTGCTCGGGAAACCGGTCAGCGAGTGGTGGTACCGATTTACCCACTACTGCCTCTTGGAAATGCTCGTGAGGTTTGCGAGACAACCGTAAATCTGGTCCGTGCTGAAGTAGAAGCAGCGAGCCAGGTCCGAATTGCCGGGGATTCTTCTGGCGGTCAAATTGCTTTGTCCGTGGCTTTGAAATTGCGGGATGCCGGTATTCGGTTGCAGGGGATCACGTTACTCGCGCCAGCGCTGGATCTGACGTGGACTAATCCAGGAATCGATATTGTGCAACCAAGCGATCCGTGGCTTGGGGTTCCGGGCGGCAGGGTACTTTCCGAAGCCTGGCGCGGTTCAGATGATGTGACCGATCCGGTAGTGAGTCCGTTATTTGGAGACATGGCTGGGCTGGGCCCCTTGACGATACTGGTAGGCACCAGGGATGTGCTTAACCCGGATGCGCATCAGCTGCGGCGTAAAGCCGAAGCAGCTGGAGTATCGGTAACCTGGCACGAAGCCCCAGACCAATTACACGTATTTGCACTACTGCCAACCAAAGCCGGTGAACTTGGTGCCCAACAAATTGTAGCAAGCCTGAAACCGGTTGCTTCGGGGAAGTAAGGCTCTGCGTATTCTGTGCGACAACGCGCGAACGCCCGTTATCGCCTAAGTATTTAAGGGATAACGGGCGTCTTCGTGTGCTGAGAAACCGGGCTGATTAGGCCTTGGTGGTTTCGGCAGTTCGTAGGGTTGCGGCGGCACGTTCATCGGCTTCGCGCAGTGCACGCTCCACACGGTCGACATCACGCACGGCGCCCTTATCTGCGGACAATGCCATGGCAGCGTAGGCACGCAGCGCGGGGGAGACCACGCGTTCGCGGTTTGCTGGACGGTAACCGGTGGTGGCCAGCAAACGCTCGCGGCGCTCGGCGAGCACATCATCAGCTACGTTCAGTGTCAGGTCGCGGGTTGGGATGTCGATGGAGATAATATCGCCGTCTTCTACCAAGGCGATCATTCCGCCGGATGCTGCCTCAGGGGAGACGTGTCCAATGGACAATCCCGAGGTGCCGCCGGAGAAACGACCATCGGTGATCAGTGCGCAAGACTTGCCCAGACCGCGCCCCTTGAGGAAGGAGGTCGGGTAGAGCATTTCCTGCATACCCGGACCGCCCTTCGGCCCCTCGTAACGGATGACGACTACGTCGCCTGCCTTAACCTGCTTGTTCAGGATCTTCTCCACCGCCTCGTCCTGGGACTCGCAGACCACTGCCGGACCGCTAAAGGTCCAGATGGAAGGGTCTACGCCAGCGGTCTTAACGACCGCACCATCTACGGCGATGTTGCCGCGCAGTACTGCTAGTCCGCCATCTTTGGAGAAAGCGTGCTCAACTGAGTGGATGCAACCCTCGGCGGCGTCGGTGTCCAGCTCTTCCCAACGCGCTGACTGAGAGCCGGCGGTGGAAGAACGTACGCCACCCGGGGCTGCATGCCATAATTCGCGAGCTTCCTCGCTGGCCTTACCGCCACGGATGTCCCATTCGTCTAGCCATTCACCCATAGTTGCGGCGTGGACCGTGTGGACGGTGTCATCCAATAATCCACCACGGCGCAGTTCGCCCAGGATGGCCGGGATGCCGCCGGCACGGTGGACATCTTCCATGTAGTAGATCTTCCCTGCTCCGGCGGAGTTCGGGGCGACCTTCGCAAGGCATGGAACCCGGCCAGAAATTTCATTGATTTCTTCTAAACCGAACTCGACGCCGGCCTCGTGAGCGGCGGCCAGCAGGTGAAGAATCGTGTTGGTGGAGCCGCCCATGGCGATATCCAAGGTCATCGCGTTGCCGAAGGCTTCGATAGTGGCGATATTACGGGGCAGTACCGTCTGGTCGCTGTCCGCGTAGAAGCGGTTGGCGATATCCACGATGGTCTTACCGGCGTTTTGATACAGCGCCGTGCGTGCGGTGTGAGTGGCCAGCGTAGAGCCGTTGCCCGGCAGGGCCAAACCCATGGCTTCGGTGAGGCAGTTCATTGAGTTAGCGGTGAACATCCCCGAGCATGAACCACAGGTAGGGCAGGCTGATTCTTCAATGCGCAGCAGGTCTGCATCAGAGACGTTCTCGTTCACTGCCTCGGAGATGGCATCGACCAGGTCCAAGGTACGAACGGTGCCGTCGACCAGCGTGGCGCGGCCGGATTCCATCGGGCCGCCGGAAACAAACACGGTAGGGATATTTAAACGCAGGGCCGCCATGAGCATGCCCGGGGTGATCTTGTCGCAGTTGGAAATGCAGATCAGTGCGTCGGCGCAGTGTGCGTTGACCATGTACTCAACCGAGTCGGCAATCAGATCCCGCGAAGGCAGCGAGTAGAGCATTCCGCCATGACCCATGGCGATGCCGTCGTCCACGGCAATGGTGTTAAATTCGCGGGGAATGCCGCCGGCCTCGATGATGGCCTCGGAGACGATGCGGCCTACCGGCTGCAGGTGGGTGTGGCCTGGAACGAATTCGGTGAAGCTGTTGGCCACGGCGATGATTGGTTTGCGGCCTAGATCCGCGCCGTTGACGCCTGCTGCTCGAAGCAGGGCACGGGCGCCGGCCATGTTGCGGCCGTGAGTGATGGTGTGTGAACGATATGTGGTCATTTTAAAATCTCATCATAGATTTGTCCCCAAACCCAGACGGCCTTGATACTAGTAGTACTACTACCATGATAAAAAGGATCAAGAATGAATGCAGGTCAGCGACGCAGGGAAGAGCTTGCCGGTTTCCTCAAAGACCGCCGGGCACGTGCCGAGCGGGCCTCGCATGGACTACCTGAGGTTGGCCGAAGCCGCGTACGCGGGCTGCGCCGCGAGGAAGTTGCGACCCTGGCAGGAGTTTCGGTCACCTGGTACACGTGGCTGGAGCAGGCACGCGATATCAATCCCTCGCGCCAGGTGCTGGACTCGCTGGCCCGGCTCTACCGCCTGTCCCCGGTAGAAAGTACGTACCTCTTGTCGCTGGGCGGACATGGTGAGAAATCCTCGGAAGTCACCAGCGAATTCACGCCAGCGCTGCGAAGGCTGCTCGATGCCCTTGGCTTTCCGGCATTCTTGCTCGGCGCTGATTGGAAGATCATCGGATGGAACGCGGCCTACGCCGAGCTCTATCCACGCATTGCCACCCTGGACGATACTGACCGGAACCTGCTCTGGCTGATCTTCACCGATGACCAGTTACGCGAGATGCTCCCCGACTGGGAAGCGCAGAGCCGCAGCTTTGTGGGCAGTTTTCGCGCGGAAACACGTGGCTGGCTCTCACCGGCTGGCGAGAGCGGCATCGTGGCGCGGGTCTCCGAAGCCTCGCCGGAATTTGCGGCGATTTGGAAGGAACACGACGTGGCCGGATTTGGCACGCGTGAGCGGATGTTCCAGCACCCGGAGAAGGGGCTTACCCGCTACGAGCAGCACAACCTCACTCCGGCCGAAGCTCCGGACCTCACCTTGCTGGTTTACGCTCCGCGCTAGATTACCCCAGCGCACCGGCGCAACGGTTCGCCGGTGCGCTGAACAAGAGCGTGCTTAGTCCAAATCGAGAGTGAAATCTTTCCCGTCGGGGCGCGGAATGCTGATACTGCCGAGCCCATCGGCGGTTTCAGGGAGCATGGCGACGGACACCAGCCCAAAATCGGTGGACCCGAACTCCACCGGCGGGCGCAGATCTTCATGGTTGCCCGGAATTTTGAGCAGTGCGGTGCGGACCGCGTCTTCGGTGAGATCCGGTGGCAGCATGTTCAGTACGACACCGGGGTTGTCTTTGGTTTGTTCGATTCGCAGGGAGAGCCCATCGGTTTTCACCTCGGCAGGCTCATCACATTGCAGGCCAGCCTCGCTGAGTGTGGCGGTTCCATCCCTGTCTCCGCTGTTGGCCCAGGCAATTAAGCACAGGTCGCCCTTGTCATTCACGGCGGCAAATTCTTCTGCGTAGGACAGTCGAGCCAGGGCGCGGAGGCTGACTTGTTTGATCGAAGGATCAGTAACTTCAGCCGGAGGCTGATCTTCGGACGTGTCGGGACGGGAGAGGGTCGGGATGATCTGGTCGGCGGTGACCTGATCCGTTTCAGATGCGGCGGTTGATTGTGCTGTCGGGGCAGAAGTGCCCGCTGCGGAGGAGCTCGTCGCAGAGCTGAGCGTGGATTCGGATGTGGGGTTGCTGCTCGGGCTGCTGGAAGGGTCGCTGACCGCAGTGCACGAGGTGAGAACCAGTGCGAGGGAACCTAGCGAAATAAGAAGCGGGAATTTATATTTCATCATGCACCTTCTGTAGGTTATCTGGCCGTTCTGGCTTCTGGAGCGGCGGTGAATGTGACGAGGAGAGAATGAAACGTTTCATGTTCTGGCTATTTGCCGAAGTAATAAACTAGAGGTAGAACGCAGATTCAGTTCACCCGACAACTCGACGATAACTACTCAAATAGAGATAGGCAACGATTCTAGGTGATTCTTTTCAACGAATGATGAGGATTCCTAAAGTCCACTGAATCAGACTGAATAGTGGGAGAATATTGGGTAAACATCGCAGGCCTAAGGCCGACTGATGATCTTCTAATCCACGGGAGGACGTCAGTTGATTTCAGCAAATAGACTGGTGCCAGTAGGCGCGGAAGCTAATGTTTTTTGAAATAAGCGCGAGTACCAGTGTGATAAGTAACGCGTTATGCGTTAACTAGGCTCTAACGCAATCAAATTGTCTGTTACTCGTGTTTGAGTAGGAACAGGCGAAATTGGTGTCGTGCACGGGCCGGGCAAAGGATCCTATGGGGATAGGATCTGCCTGGCACGCGTATCGTGGGGATGCGAGCACGGCACCGGTTTTGTTTTATTAGGCGCTGGCGAAAAATTCCAGCGCCTTTTCCTTGAACTCGCGGCTGGTGACAGCATTTGCGTGATTACGTCCGGGGAGCCAATGAATGGCTGATTCGGTGCCAGCATTTTTGAGAAGTCGACGAAGCTGAGGCATGGTGGTGGCCAGATCATCATGATCCCCAGCCATCAACAACGTCGGGCAGGCCGGAACCTTCGAAGCCGGAATGTATGGATCAGTCTTGATCGCCTCAATAAGCCGGAAAAGCGCATTAAAGTCGTTGGCGCTTTCTGACTTAGCGATATTGATGACCTTAGCGGTGTACTCGTCGTGTATTTCTTCGCCTCGCTCCATATAAGCGCGTGCCTGATCCACCTCAAAAGCAGCCAGCGGATCGATACTCGCCGGTCCTCCCATCACTAGTCGGTTGACCAGCTGTGGGAAGTGAGCAGCGAATTCCCAGCCGAGGCGTGCGCCGAGCGAATAACCCAACACATCCACTGGACCGAGATTTAGGTCTTCGAGTCCCGCAGCGATAGCTTCGCGGATTCGGGTTGGAGTCCAGCTTCCATCGTTGCGGTAGGGATCTTCTCCATGTCCAGGCAGGTCAAGCAGGATGACATCACGACCTTGGTCATGGAAATGCTGAACCCAGCGTGAACGGTTCCAGTTCATCTGGGCTGATGAGGCGAAGCCGTGTATGAGAAGCACTGCGCGTGCTTCGGATTCATTGCTTGCGGTAATCACACGAAGATTTAGATCCAAACTCATGCTCATGATCCTAGGTGACTTCGTGGTGATCTGCCTCGCCTAACTGTCCTTGGCCGAGGATTGCGGAGAAAGCGAGGTAAAAGTACACGGGTCTGTAGACGAATACACATATTTGCTCTGGATATCGAACTCTTCGTAGACGTGTGATGAGGACTGGCGGCACCGGTTGAAGAAATATTTCTTCGGTGGATTTGGATAGCGGAAAGGCTTCGCCGATGGGTGGCGCCACTCAGATCAGCCGGTGTTTTATGAGCCGAGTTGTGTTTCGAGCACCTACCCTTTGACACATATTACGTGGCACTGCGCGGCCTGAAACGTGATGTGGCTCGCGTATGATTCCAGTTAATGTCAGAATGACTCTAACGAACTGAAATGCGGCAACCTCGCACCCCCAGAACACTGGCGAAAGAACGTAGAACATGTCATCGGTACCCGGATGGGCCAACGTCGACGAGCGGCGCAATCTGCCGCCCGCCTTGGCGGTTTCCACGGTAATCCTCGGAATCCGGCGCGATCCAGAAGGCGGACCGGGCAAACTCTGCCTGCCACTGGTACGGCGGATACGCCAACCGCATGCCGGGCTCTGGGCATTACCCGGTGGGCCGGTCGGCTCACGCGAATCCTTGGGCCAGGCCGCAGGACGCACCTTGGCAGAGACCACCGGACTGCACCCGAAGTACCTAGAACAGCTCTACACCTTTGGTGACATCAGCCGTTCGCCAACCCACCGGCTGGTGACCATTGCGTACTTCGCTTTGGTGAACATCGACGAGGTAGGTACCCGTGTACCGGATGAAAACGTCGCATGGTTTGGTGTCGATGATCCACAGATTGCAGAGATGGCCTTTGACCACCGAAAAATCGTGGACTACGCGTTGTGGCGTTTAGCGAATAAAACCGAGTATGGGCAGATCGCTCACCGACTACTGGGCGAAAGATTCACCCTCGCCCAGTTGCGGCTGGTCTACGAAGCCATTCTCGGCAAAGAACTTGACCCGGCGAACTTTCGCCGGCAATTAAAAAACACCGCCTCGATCGAGGCCACCGACGAATATTTAGCAGGCGGCAAGCACAGGCCGCCACGGCTGTACCGGTATCTCGGACACGGCCCCGATCCCATGGAAGTAGACACCAGCAAATGAGCGAACAGACTCTCTCCTCGACCATTACCCGGCTCACTCTTTTGGCGCCAGATTCCACGTGCTCCACGGATCTGGCAACCAACCCATGGGATACCCCAGCCGGCTACGGTCCTGGTGCCTCACAGGAAGACAATATTCCCACCGGATACCCGGTGCAGGGTGGGCTACCCGAAGAATACAAGCGCGCCAGCGATGAAGAATTAGACACCCGAATTCGCGCCGCCCGCGAAACCTTAGGCGAGCGCGCGGTGATCCTCGGCCACTTCTACCAGCGTGACGAGGTTGTGCAGTATGCGGATTTTGTAGGGGACTCCTTCCAGCTGGCCAATGCGGCACAGACCCGCGATAAGGCCGAAGCGATCATATTCTGTGGTGTGCACTTCATGGCAGAAACCGCAGACATTCTTTCCAAGCCTGAGCAAGCAGTCATCCTGCCCAACCTGGCCGCGGGCTGCTCCATGGCCGATATGGCGGATGGGCCCAGTGTCCAGCAGTGCTGGGATGAGCTGACCGAGCTGTATAAGGATGAGCCAGATGATGGGCGGATGCCTGTCATTCCCGTGACGTATATGAATTGCTCTGCAGAACTCAAGGCATTCGTAGGAAAAAATGGCGGACTCGTCTGCACCAGTTCCAATGCCGCGACGGTGCTTGCATGGGCTTTTGAACGTGGCCGCCGCGTGCTGTTCTTCCCTGACCAGCACCTAGGACGCAATACCGCGAAGGCCATGGGCGTGCCATTGGAAAAGATGCCAATGTGGACCCCACGCAAAGCACTGGGTGGAAACAGCGAAGAAACTATGCGCGAAGCACAGGTGATTTTGTGGCACGGATTCTGCTCCGTGCACAAACGCTTCAACCCGGCCCAGATAACCAAGGCCCGCGAGGATTACCCTGGTGTGCGTGTCATTGTGCACCCCGAGTGCCCTATGGAAGTGGTGGACGCCGCTGACGAAGCTGGATCCACTGACTACATCCGCCGGGCTATCGCAGATGCCACGGAACCAACAGTTTTTGCCATTGGTACCGAGATCAACATGGTCAACCGTCTGGCGTCCGAATACCCGCAGCACACGATCTTTTGCCTGGATCCGGTGATCTGCCCCTGCTCCACGATGTACCGCATTCACCCGGGCTACCTTGCCTGGGTTTTGGAAGAGCTCGTGGCCGGGCGCGTGGTCAACCGGATCCAGGTCCCAGAAAATCAGCAGGGTGATGCAAAAATCGCGCTGGAGCGTATGCTCGCGGCCAAGCCATGACCAAAACCACCGGGCGTCATTTAGTCATTATCGGATCCGGGGTGGCGGGACTGAGCGCCGCGTTGGAAGCCGTGCGTCTCGGTTCGCAGGTGACGGTGCTGACCAAAGACGCACTGGGCGATGGAAACAGCAAGCTCGCCCAGGGCGGACTCTCGGCGGTCACTGTTCAGGGCGTAGCCGCCGGAGATAGCGTCCAAGCGCATGTGGCGGACACGCTGAAAGCTGGGGCCGGGCACTGCGGTGTGAATGCGGTGCAGCTGATGTGCGCTGCGGCCGGTGAGCTGGTCGCGACGCTCGAAGACTACGCGGTGAATTTTGATGCCAACGCGGATGGAAGCTACCAGCTGGGTCTTGAAGCCGCGCATAGTGCCCACCGAATTCTGCACGTGGACGGGGACGCCACAGGTGCAGGACTGATTGATGCGCTACGTCAGGCGGTGCGCTTGGCTCACAAGGCCGGGCAGCTGGAGATTATTGAGTACGCGCTGGCGAACGGGCTCGAATTTGCTGATGACCAACTGCGCGGCGTGAGCTACCTGCACGATGATCAGGAACTGGTGCTCGAGACCGACGCGGTGCTGCTGGCTACCGGGGGACTGGGATCGCTTTTTACTGCAAGCACCAACCCGGCCGGCGCCACAGCGGATGGCATCGGGCTGGCTGCTCGGGCCGGAGCGGTCATTGCCGACGCTGAGTTCATCCAGTTCCATCCCACGCTGGTGGATCCACTCAAGTACCCGCAGGCCGGGATGATCAGCGAGGCGGTGCGTGGTGAGGGAGCAATTCTGGTCACCGAATCCGGTGACCGGTTCATGCCGGCCATCCATGAGTTGGCAGAACTTGCGCCCAGGGATGTGGTGGCCCGTGCGATTCACGGACAAAACCTTGCAGGACACCGGGTGTTCCTCGATGCCAGGGCGGTGGAACAAAAACAAGGTGCAGGATTTTTGACACGCCGTTTCCCTTCCATTAGCGCACGGCTGAAGGCGGCCGGACTGGATCTGGCGGCGCAACCCATTGAGGTGGTGGCAGCTCAGCACTATTGGATGGGCGGAATCCATACCGACACTAAGGGGCGCAGTAGTGTGCCAGGACTCTATGCGGCCGGCGAATGCGCAAACACCATGGTGCATGGTGCCAACCGTCTGGCCAGCAACTCGCTGCTCGAAGCTATGGTCTTCGCACGTCAAGCGGTGCGAGCCATGATTACTGATCAAGCCGGCCGCGTTTGCGACACCTCACAGCTGCAACTGAGCGAGCTTCCGCCGGCAAAAAACGACGCCCCGTTGGAGCTACACCAACTCCAGACACTGGCCAGCGAACACCTCGGCGTGCACCGTACAGGGCAAGGACTACAATCCTTGCGTAGTGTGCTTGAAAGCAGTGCCCCGGTAGCCCAAGGCCGGCGCGAACTGGCCGAGCTGACAAACCTCTGGATCACCGCAAGGATCATCACTCAAGGTGCGATTCGGCGAACGAGTAGCCTTGGGGCGCATCACCGACTTGATGCACAAGACGGCCAACAGGCCGCCATTCGATACGGCTTCCGGCTGGCGCATACCCAGCAAAGCGTTAACCGGACACAGAGCAAGGAAATCAACGCGTGAACCAAGTAACCCACCCGGTGCCCACCGCCGCAATCGACCGCATCCTGGAGTTCGCCTTCGCAGAGGATAATCCGCGCGGAGATATCACCGCGGACACCATCGTGCCCGCCGGTGCCAAAGCCACCGTCGCGGTACGTGCGCGGGAAGCCGGCGTGCTTGCAGGCGGAACCGTGTTCGCCCGGGCCATGACGATGATCAACCCGGAAATCCATGTGGTCCAGCTGGTGAAGGAAGGCCAAGAATTTGAAGTTGGCGACAGGTTGCTGACCGTCACGGGTCCCGCGGCCTCGGTGCTTACCGCCGAACGTGTGGCATTGAACCTGTTGCAGCGGATGAGCGCCATTGCCACCGCCACGCGCGAGCTGGTCACCTTGGTTTCCCATACCAAGGCAAGGATTGCCGATACCCGAAAAACTACTCCGGGGCTCAGAGTCTTGGAACGCTACGCGGTGCGTTGCGGCGGGGGAGTAAACCACCGCGATAATCTTTCCGAAGCGTTTATGGCTAAGGACAATCACCTGGCCTTGTTGGATGACGGTGAAGAGTTGACCAGTGCGTTGCAGGCAGTGCGTGCCCGGTTGGGCCACACCACCGCGATGGAGGTAGAAGTTGATTCCATCGAGCAGATCCCCGCGGTGCTCGCCGCCGGGGTAGACATCATCATGTTGGACAACTTCGCGGTGGCTGACTTGCCGGCAGCAATCAAGCTGATCAACGGGCAAGCAACTATCGAAGCCAGCGGCAATGTGCGAGCCGATACCGTGGCCGCGATTGCCCAGAGCGGTGTGGACATTATTTCTTCGGGCGCCATCACCCACTCGGTGCAAGCCATTGACCTTGGCCTCGATATGGTTGTTGCATGATCTATATGGATGCGGCCTCCACCGCGCCGCCTCGCCAAGAGGTGCTGGACCTGGTGACCCCGCTGCTGACCAGCAACTTCGGCAACCCCGCCTCGCTTCATGAGCAGGGACATCAGGCCAAACGCGCCAACGATTGGGCTCGTGCACAAGTTGCCGGGTGCTTAGATGTGCAGACAAATGAAATCTATTTCACCTCCGGTGGTACCGAAGCGGATAACACCGCAATTATCGGCGCAGCGCTGGGCAGCCCCCGCGGCAAAGTTGTGGTGACAAGCTCCATTGAGCATCCTGCGGTACTGGAGGCCTGCGCCTATTTGGTGCAATTCCACGGATTTGAACACCGGGTTATTCCGGTGGACTACGCCGGCTTGGTAGATCTTGAGCAAGCGGCGAAACTCATCGATGAGCACGTTGCGGTGGTTTCGGTCATGGCCGTGAACAACGAGGTGGGGACCATCCAGCCGCTCGCGCAGATCTCCGGGCTGGCTCGTGCGGCCGGTGCGCTGATGCACACCGACGCCGTGCAGGCTGCCGGCTGGCTGGACCTGGCCGAACTCGCAACACAGGTAGATGCGCTGAGCCTCTCCGGGCATAAGATCGGTGCGCTCAAGGGCAGCGGAGTTCTTTACTTTTCCAACCAATACCCGCTGGTGCCATTGCTGCACGGTGGCGGCCAGCAGGGCGGGGTGCGTTCCGGTACCGAGAACCCCGCAGCTGCGGTGGGAATCGCACGAGCCTTGCAAGTTTGCGCCGAGCAACGCAATGCCGGCACCGGTGATGGCTACGGCCGCTACCTGATTGAACGAATTACCAAGCAGCTGAACGCCAAGGGTGAGGGGCTAGTGAAGTTGACCGGCCACGAACAACAGCGTGTGGGCGGAATCGTTTCCTTCGTTTTCCCGCGTACAGCAGGGGAGACGGTGCTCATTGAGCTTGAACGACGTGGTGTGCTGTGCTCTTCTGGTTCTGCTTGTTCAGCTGGAAGTACTGACCCGTCGGCCGTGCTGGTCGCAATGGGATATGAAGCAGAACTTGCCCACACCGCGGTGCGCTTATCGTTCGGCCGGGGAATCAAGGAAAACGAGCTCAGCCAGGTGGCCAGCGCGCTGGTGGCCACGGTGACCAGCTTGGTGTCCAAAGAAAAATAGCGGTAAGTAAATCCTTGTCCGGAGTTGTTCGGAAAAGGGTAATTTATGTGATTTGTCGACATTCCTTTCTTCTTTCTCGATATGGTGATGCTTCAACGTTGACTAGGCGCTTAGACAATGTTCTGAGAACTGAAAGAGAGACTGAAGGATGACGATTTCCTCTCATCTGTACAAGAAAAGCCGAGACAGCGAACACGGGACTTGGGCGGTGTGGGGTGATCCTTCTGGATCATTGCCCATCTCAGGAGATAACCTGCATTTTCCTGCCGACGACGAGTCGCTACTGGACGTCCTTCATACTGACGTTGTAGTAGTTGCCTTGAACCGTGGGAGTAAACGAGAAATTGACGGCCCACCAAACTTCCATACAAGCGTAAAGTCAAACGACCATCTGCTGGGCGAAGCGCTACGTGGCACCCCGGTGTGGGGCGCTTACATGACGGATCTGGCTAAGGATATCTTTGACCCTGATGCAACAAAGGCAATTCCAAAGTCTTCTGACTTTGACGCGTTGTTGGAAGAAGTCCGTGGCCTAGGTGCTACCAACCCGACATTTCTAGTTTTGGGAAAGCAAGCTCACCAATTGATTCAACAGCTTGCGGCAGAACGAAAGTATCCTGGCAAGGTAATCCTTCTCCCGCACTATTCGGGAGCCAATAACGGTAATATTTCTAGATACTATAACGAGATCTTTGGACCTGACTCCGCAAGATCCGTATCGAACATTGAACGATACAAGACGGTTGTGAAGTCTATCTTGGACGAGCAACTTCAGCTATCTCGATAGTTGTAAAACGGCTGCCGCGGAGCGCCTCCGTCAGGGCGTCGCTCCGCGGCAGTTTTTATCGGCACAGCAAGGTAGTCAATAAGAAGAAGACCCAGGTTCGACCCGTCTTAGGGCAAGCCGATGCTGGTCACAATAATGGCGTCGTGCTTACCAAAGTATGCCCGTGGGTGTCGAATCACTGATAAATGTAGTAGTGAGATGACTGGGCTACTGTGGACTAGTTTTAGTTAGATCGCGTCGACAGTAGTAGTTTCCAGAAGTGCTAAACATAGACACCATCCGTTAGCAACAGCGAAATCACGTGGTTTCGTTGGATGTTATTGCGTACCAGGCGGCTTACCTAAGCCCGGCATGCCTGACACGCAGCAAGGGATGAACTGAGCTATTTTTTGGTGACGGTGAATTTGCCGCCGGAGGCATCAATGTTGCAGTAGCCAGGGTCTGTATCGAACGGCATCATGCAAGCACCGACACCCATAATTTCCGCAGCACCCGTACTTATCGGCTGCTTGAGGATCTGGGAGAAGAATGCCTTGGCTTCATCGCAGGACAAGCCTGAATCGCCGAGATCATAAGTGTACTGAGCGCCTACGCAGTTACCGCCAGTAGCTTCTTGTTCAGCTGGTGCGGCTTTCAGCTGCTTGAAAGACAGCATGGTCTTTTTAAGATCCTTGTACTCGGCGGTCTTGGTGTAAGCCTTGAATCGCTTGGTGCCTTTTAGCGCTGGGTCTACACCTGGAAGCACTGCTTTATTATCGAGCTTTCCCTGAAAAATGCCTGTTCCACCGGTGTAGACAGGACCATCAAGAGGAGCTTCCCATATTGGTGTAATTTCAGGTTCAATTGCTGTGAGCATCATCCATGCTTCATTCGGTGAACCGTTATATGAGATAAATGCGTAGTTCATCATCTTGTGGGCAGGGTCCGGCGTCGAATCAATCAGTGTGTTTTCTTCAGTGGTCGGACGTACGGTGAGGTCAAAGACTTCTGGGTATCCGGTGCGTACCTCTGCGAGGTCGCGTCCATTTTCAGAGACGATGTTGAAGCTTGCCGTCATGTCTTTCACTAACTGATACTGGTCCGGCTTGATCGTCTCGATCTTCCAATTGGACGGAAGCTCGATCTGGAAGTTCTCGTTGGCGAACTTGTGTTTCGCCCATGTCACCTCGGCTGGGGTTGGAGAAGCCGTTGGTGTGGCAGAAGTAGCTGTCGCAGCAGGGGAACCTGAATTTGTCTCGGCTGCGGCCTCCGCGCTTGGTGAGGTTGAATTTGCGGACGGTTCTGTTGGTTCCGTGGCTGAATTCGCACTGCAGCCTGCGAGCAGCATGGCCGTGGCGAGTGTTAAGCCAGCCCACTTAGTCTTGTGACTTACTTTTTGAACGCTCATTGAACAACCCCCAGAGTTTATGCAGGCAGAATCTCCTACTGAGACCGCCATTATTCGCAATTCTATGAGAGAGCTGTGCGGCCTGTGACCCGCCACTCTGACAATTACTGGGAGTTGACTGGGTATGTGGTAAACGATTGCGCCATTGATGATTTAAAGCGCACGGTGCACCAAGCGCTAGTTTTGTCGAAGCCGCAGTAGGTGGCTTTTATTCTCGACTTTTGATTACGGCAAAATGGCTGTTGTATCTACGTGGCGTTTGCGTGTCAACGAATATCCGTGTCGTCGCCATTTAGCGCGCCATACCTAAAATAACGTCTTGATGGTCAGTGGCCTCGGCGTATGCCGAGGCCACTGCGTCATAAAAATGAGGTGGAGAGCAACTGCTCTTCCTACTTCAGGTAAGTACCCGAAACCCAACCCTTCTTCGACTTGTACTTCACCGGATACCAGCCGGACTTCTTCGAGCCGGTGATTTCGACCTTCTTCCCCTTTGGAATGGTCAAAACGACCTGTTTTTTGGTGCTGTTTCCGGTACGCATATTCAAGTTCGCGGTGGTCGTTTTAGTCTTGACCTTTTTCTTCGGGGAGCTTTCGGTCTTAGGCTTCGACTTCTTTGGCGTCGAGGTATTGCTCAGGTAGGTGCCGGAGACCCATCCGGTCTTGGACTTGTACGTCACCTGCAGCCAACCGGACTTGGTTTTCCCGGTGGCCTTGACCGTCTTGCCCTTTGGAATGGTCAGAATGACGCGGTTGCTGGTGCCGGCCCCAGCGCGCATATTTAGGTTGGCAGTCGTTTTCTTTGACGAGCTGTTCGGCTTAGGGGAAGGCTTCTTGGTTTCTTTCTTTTTCGTTTCGGACTTAGGCATCGAAACATTGCTCAAATACGTTCCGGAGACCCATCCGGTCTTCGACTTATAGGTGACCTGATACCAGCCGGACTTCTTGGATCCGGTCAACTTGACGCTCTTGCCCCGCGGGATGGTGAGAATGACCCGGTTGCCGGCGCCGGCCCCGGAGCGCATATTCAGATTCGCCGTGGTCTTAGCGGTGCCCTTCACGGTTTTAGGGCTGTTCTTCTTGGTCGAGGCCACCCCATGGAAGTGCTCGAAGGTTTTAGCGCCCGAATTCTTGTAGGACTTGGCTAGGGAAGTACCGACGTAGCGGAAATGCCATGGTTCGTAGGCATAACCGGTGACCGATTCCTGGCCCTTTGGGTAGCGCAGGATGAACCCATACTTATGGGCGTTTTTCTTCATCCACTTTCCCACGGGAGTGCCTTCAAAACAGGACTGCAGCGCACAGGCACCGTTGTAGTTTCCTACGTCGGCGGCGAGTCCGGTCTGATGCTCGCTGGTTCCAGGCTTGGCCGAGATGCGTTCGGCATACTTCTTGCCGTACATCCTGGAGTATTGGTTAAACAGTTGTGCCTGACGGTTGTATGACCGGTAGCCACTGATTAGTTTGACCCGGACACCGGACTTCTTGGCTGCCTTCACCATTTTGTTGTAGGCCCCAGCGGCTTCCGGGCGAAGGCGAATACCGGTGCCGCTAACCGTGCTGGTCTTGGGTGTGTATCTCGCCGGCTTCAGCGGGTAGCTTTTGTTGACGAATACATCTAGGTGGCTCGGGTTGCGGTCCAGTTTCCGTGCGGCCACGACGGATATCGGGTTTGCGCTCGTCGGTGCTATCGACGAAGCGGTGGCCATCGAGGTTGCTGAATGCACGGTCGCTGATTGTCCGGCAGCTATGGCCGCGCCCGGAAGGGTCCCTAAGGAAAGTGCGGCTCCGAGCGCCATGGCAGTGAAAATCTTTGGGCCAAAGTATTTGGGCATCTGAAGTTACTCCGTTGTCCAAGTGATGATGCTCCATTCGACCACTCTTTGGGCTCGTGGGACAAGGGAAATCTTGACTCGTTTTGAAACGTTCTTCAGACGATTAGTGGGAGATGTTCGCGGAAAAGTTTATAAATTCACTGGTAGGACTCGGTTTTCTGATGCTCGTACTTGAGTCGGGGCGCAAAGTCCAACAAAGAAACGAGTCTTCATCTGAGCTTCAATTTTGGTAAGTTACCAACATGCAGATCAGGCAAGAAGTCTTCGACGACAGAGCAGGAATTTATGCTGTGACGCATGCGGCCTTCAGCAAAGACGATCACCTGGTTGAGCCAAGCGAAGTCGGATTGGTTCAGCAACTCTTCGAATGCGACGGCTATTCGCCGGCGTTTTCACTAGTAGCCACGAACGGTAACACCGTCATCGCCCACGTGATTGCCACCTGGGGAACAGTAGATGGCAAGCACAAGCTGCTGGGCCTAGGTCCGTTGACGGTGGCACCCGAGTATCAGGGCAAGGGAGCCGGTACTGCGCTGATGCAGGCTATTTCCGACCGCGCCGAGAGTGAGCATGTGTCGGGCATCGTACTGCTCGGGTCGACGGGTTATTATCAGCGTTTTGGCTACGAGCCGGCCGTTAGCCGCGGCATCATTCCCTCGGATCCTGTCTGGGGCGATCACTTCATGGTTCGGGTCTTTGACGAACGGTCGCTTCCTACCGGCCACTATCGCTACGCGGCGCCATTCGGCTGCTGAAGTGCGCGCGGTGATCAGTCGAAGATCGATAACCAAGACAGCGCAAAACCTAGCACGCCGGCACCCAGCAGGAACTTAGCGAGCACGGAAAAGATCTCCAAAGATTCCTGTGGATCGTGGCGCACCAGCCGGCTGTGGGTTTTGCTGTCCACGAGGACCGTTTGCCAGCCGCATTCCATGGAGCGGCGTTCGGTGTAAGTCAGCTGCCGTTCATGCATCCCGTCCGGTGCCATCCAACGGATGGATGTCTGATTCCCCTCGGTGAAAACGAAGGCATCAAGGTATTCGGTACCGGCCTTCAATTTCTTTTGTCGTTGCGCTAGGAGCAGGCAGAGCAGGCCAAGTCCGAGCCCGATCCACGCAAGAATTTCACCGATGACGGAGATCGTGTCCACAATATTCACTGGTGTTACCTTCATGCTGGCATCGATGGGTGACGCCGCTGCGGTAAGGCTGACAACTTCGCTATTTGGAATCTAGCAAGCTAGGCGGCGGATCTTGTTCATCGCCATCCAAGAAGCAAAAGTTTATTAGGTGAATAATCTGATTGATGGCGGCAAGAAAGAATCCAAGGCCTTGTTGCAGTGCCATGAGTAGGGCTCCTGCGGATAGCCGCTGTGCTCCGGATGAATCCGGTGAACGGTACGCGGCACGGAATCTGGGAACTGAAGGGAAAGACCCGGCTCAACGTCGTTGACGGCTACTGGAGGCACGCGGTAGATATTGCATTATGGAAACTCCCCAGCCATCCGAACCGCTGTCCTTCACAGTTAGTGGACACATTTCCAAAACCTGTCATGAAGTGTACGAAGCCGTCGCAGACTCAGACCAACTCTCCTGCTACTTCACCACCGGAGGAGCCAAAGGGCGTTTAGAGGTAGGGACCGAAGTGACCTGGGACTTTCACGATTTTCCCGGTCGTTTCCCGGTGCAGGTAATCCAAAACATCCAGGATAAGAAGATCGTCATAAAATGGGCAGGGGAGTGGGCGGCAGCGGATGACGGAATGAATACCGTCACCTTCGAATTCCAGCCCATAGCTGAGGCAACACGCACCAAGGTGAAGATCACCGAGGCGGGATGGCTTTCCACGCCGCAGGGGCTAGCTGGCGCCCTCGGTAACTGCGAGGGGTGGACCGGAATGCTAGCTGCCATGAAGATCTGGCTGGAGCACGGAATCAACCTGCGTGAAGGTTTCTACAAATAACTCTTGCTACTCCATCAACGGACGAATTTCCACACTGCCGTAGGACAGGTGGGGCATGCGCCGGGCGATTTCCTGTGCCTGTTGCTCCCCGGCCGCCTTGATAGCATGCACCGCAAAGATGATTTCGGCATCGGTGTCTAGCTTATTGGTTGAATCGAGCGAGCAAACTATCCCGCGGTCTTGGACGGCGAAAGACGAGATGAGGATATCATCGGCTTTCAGCGCCGTATCCAGTGATTCCCACTGGAGCATTTCTGCGTCGGATTCTTCGCTTGGTGGTTGCGGTCCTGTGCCCGGGAGGTAGCGGTGGATCAGTAGGTGGGTTGCATTGTTCACGAGGACTCCTTCGCGTCGTGGTCTGATTGCCACCGACGTTACCGGATCCTGATTGCCACCGACGTTTCCGGATCCTGATTGCCATCCAACACCAAAGGGCTACCAATTCTGAATGAACTGATAGCCCCTTGAAGCGTGGCGTCTATTCCACCGCGTTGTGTAGCTTGGTGCTCAAACGTTGCAGTTCAATGAATTCTTCCTCGCTCATCGCCTCACCTAACAACAGGTGCAACTGCTTGACGTGGGCACGGCCGATTTCCTGCTGCATGGACAAGCCCGCTTCGGTCAGCTTCAGCCGGCTGGCACGCTGATCGCTGGGATCGGTGCAGCGGCTGACCAGCCCGCGCTCTTCGAGCCGGGTGATCATCCTGCTCAAACTCGGCTGGGAGATCAGCAGGTGCTTATTCAGGTCAACTAGCCGGGTCTCATTTTCCGGAGCATGGCGCAGGTTGAATAGCACGTCGTACTCGCGCAGGGAGAGCTTCGCGAATTCAGGCATGGTGGTAATCTTCCTCATCACCGCGACCTGTGCTCGAAAGAGCGCCTCCCACGCATCTGTGGTGACCTTCAGCGTTGCTTGGGTGTTACTGGTCCCGGTCACTGACTTCTGGCTCCTTAGCGGCGTTGGCTTGCTCAACTACCAGTTTAGCGTTGCGGGCAGCCACGCGTCCGGCGTGAGTTGGCGCCTGCGCGATATCAGGAGCTGCACGGGAGGCCATTTCCTTCTTCAGCTCCGGCAATACGTACTCGCCGAACATATCCAGTTGGTTCAGCACGGTCTTCAGTGGAAGACCTGCGTGATCTATGAGGAAGAGCTGGCGCTGGTAGTCGCCGAAGTACTCCTGGAAGCTCAAGGTCTTTTCCAGTACCTGCTGTGGGGAGCCCACAGTCAGCGGAGTCTGTGCGGTGAAGTCTTCCATTGAGGGGCCATTGCCGTAGACCGGGGCATTGTCGAAGTAGGGGCGGAATTCCTTGACTGCCTGCTGGGAATCCTTGGCCATGTAGAACTGGCCACCTAAGCCAACCACGGCCTGGTGTGCTTTTCCGTGGCCGTAGTGCTCGTAACGTTCACGGTAGAGGTCGATGAGCTGCTTGTAGTGTTCCTTTGGCCAGAAGATGTTGTTGGCAAAGAATCCGTCACCGTAGTACGCGGCGATCTCTGCAACCTGTGGGGTGCGGATGGAGCCGTGCCAGACGAATGGTGCCACATCATCTAGTGGACGTGGGGTAGAGGTGAAGTTCTGCAGCGGGGTGCGGAACTTTCCTTCCCAGTTGACTACGTCTTCATCCCAGAGGCGGCGCAGTAGGTTGTAGTTCTCTACCGTCAGGTTCACCGAGTCCTGCATGTTCTTACCGAACCATGGGTAGACCGGTCCGGTGTTGCCGCGTCCCAGAACCAGATCAACACGGCCTCCGGAAAGGTTCTGCAGCATCGCGAAGTCTTCAGCGATCTTCACTGGGTCGTTGGTGGTGATCAACGTGGTCGCGGTGGAAAGGATAATGCGTTCGGTCTGCGCGGCAATGTAGGCCAGTGTAGTGGTGGGGGAGGATGAGAAGAATGGGCGGTTGTGGTGCTCGCCGATAGCGAAGACATCCATGCCGATTTCTTCGACCTTTTTAGCGATAGCTACCGAGGCGTCGATACGCTCTTTTTCGGTAGGGATCTTACCGGTGGTTGGATCGCGGGTGATGTCGCTGACTGAAAAGACTCCGAATTGCATGTCCACTCCTTGGCGTCGAGGTACGTTCTGCGCTTACCTCTAATTTATATGCGTATGCATGTAATAACAAGTTGACGTGTCAAATATTCCCGGAGAATAGCTGTGGTGTCGAACACTCGTGATGATTAGGGGCTCACAATTTCCGCGCGGTAGGCGGTCAGCGCGGCGTCCACTCGGTTGCGTGCACCGAGCTTGAGCATAATCGCAGTCATATGGCCTTTGGCCACCGCCTCGGTGAGCACCAGCCGGGCAACGCGCGGGGAGAGGGGTGCGGCCCCCTCGGCCACCGCAAGAACCGCGCCGAGCAGCTCCTCGGGCTCCGAGCTCTTGAGCCTGAATCCGGACGCTCCTTCGGACGCGGCCCGATAGATGTACTGCTCCACGCCGAAGATGATCAGGATCAGCACCTTGGCTTCCAAGTTCACCGGCAGTATGGGCGCCGTCGTGCCGATCCCCGCCAGCTGTCGCAGGCGGACATCCATGGGGATCACAGATAGGTTCAACTGTGCGGCCAACTTGATGGCTCGCACACCGTTCTGTGACTCGCCAAGGATCAAGAACTGCTGGTGGCTCTGGTCGAGTAGGCACCAAGGCATAGATGAATCTGAACATCGATCTTTTTGCGGCAGGTGCCCGGAGTGGGAGATGCTATGAGCGTTTTAGTGGCTGACAAGCCCGTACATCATTAGCTGTGAGGAAAACCTTTGACGAAGGTAACCATCCGACAGGTGTTCGAACCCATTTACTTACCATTGAGCCATCGCCACTGACAATCTCCAAATCGCAATAGACGGGAAGACTGCCACCGCTTTTCCAGTTGTCGTTTGTTATTTGGCTCGTGGTATCTGCCTTGGTGAACGAGGGTTGGTCCTCAGTGAGAACAGCAACTCCGTATTGCGTCCATGGTTGGATGTCTTGGCGACCAACGCGAGTGGTGTGCGCAATTTTCCATGTTTCGCCTTCAATGACCAGCGTGATCTCTTCGTAAATGTCCCAAACGTATCCCTCGCGGTCGGTGCTGGAATCGTGAGGGCTACCGTACATCTTTCTTTGCACTTTGAACGTATTCGCGGATGGGCTTGCAAGTGATTCTGGAGTGCCTACAATCTCGGCCCAGCCGATATGTGCCCAGTGCTTTGCATAGTCATCCGCGTTCCATGTATCTCGTAACTCACGCGAGAGATGGACTTTCCCATTTTCAGGATCGGCGCTGGACGCCGCATCATAATAGTTACGGATGATATCTGTCGCGTCCTCAATCGTTGCATAGCTGCATCTGAGGAGTGCTTCCCGCACCCAGTTGGCGTTGGAATTGCATTGCGATGCCCGAAAGGCGTTAGATGTGCCGCCCAAAGCGAGAAGCGTTGCAAGCAGCGATGCGACAGCCCCAGCACCTATGACGAATGTCCAAAGTCGTGCCCAATTCGTCTTCTTAGTAGATTGTGCGTTTGTGTTTTCCCCAAGATCGTTGTCTTTCATTTTTTTCCCCCAAGAAAAACTGCTAATAGCACCCCCAAGGTACGTTCTGTAATGGTTGTCTTTTACTGAATTAAAGTCAAGCAAAATTGCTCGCAGCGCCACTTCAACCTGGACGTCGCAACTTGGTCTCGATCTGGTTAACGAGGAAAGGGTAGTTTTCTGCTTTGGAACGGTTCTGTCCTCCGCATTTACTGCCCATGTCAGATACGGACATTTTCGATTCCCGTTTTGCGGGCCAGCTCTAGTGGTGAGTGGAGTCCTTCGTCTTAGTTGCATTCATGGGTTAAACCCTTTGGTGATCAGTGGGTAGGGTAGAAGTCGTGAGCACCGGTAATTTCCTAACTGAACCCAGTGGCCCAACTCGACCACACATGGCGATAGTTCGTACGGTGTTCCTTATTGGCGCAATGCTTCTTGGTCTGTTCGCAATGCATGTCCTGAACAACCCAGTTTCGGTTTCCTCCTCGATGCCAACTGCCCAGATGCAAATGCTTGAGCATGATCCAATGCATCATGCTCCGGTCGCAGACCCAGAACATAGCTCCGAGCATGGGTGCGCTTCCTGCCCGATGGGCCACGAAATGTCAGCCGCGGGATGCATTCTAGCGTTACTGGCCATGCTGCTTTTCTTGCGACCTCCACGTACTGTGCAAACGCGGACGCTAAGGCAATTCCTTCTCATACCAACGTTGGCGCTGATTCGGGGTACTTCGCCGAATAAACCTGACCTGATTGCTTTGGGGATCTGCAGAACGTGAGCGGCCGGCGGACTTTGGAAGCCCGCCGCTGATTTGCCACGCACGTTCCGATCCAATCAGGAGATCCAGTAATGAAGACACAGACCTTATTTTTCAGCGCCCTCACACTGAGTGCCATGCTCATACTGTCCGGCTGTGCCGGCGATCCGCAAGAGGCGCCGGCACAGAGTCCCGCGGCCTCCGCATCGCACTCGGGCCACTCTATGTCGCAGTCAGTCTCCGCAAACGACGCAGACATGGCCTTCGCCTCGGGCATGAAAATGCACCACGAACAGGCGATCGAAATGTCCGATATTCTCCTGGAAAAGGAGAGCATCCCCGAAGATATCGCGGCATTGGCCACACGGATCAAGGTTGCGCAATCGCCGGAGATTGAACGCATGGACCGCTGGCTTGCCGATTGGGGTATGTCCGATTTAATGGACCACCCAAGCATGGAGCATGGTGACGGCATGGTCCCGAAAGATGAAATCAAAGCGCTAAAGGAAGCTTCCGGAAAGGAAGCCGCAAAATTATTCCTTGAACAGATGATCACCCACCACGAAGGTGCCGTGGATATGGCCGAGACCGAGATCAACGAAGGAAGCTATCCAGCGGCCATCGATTTATCGAAGGACATCGTCAAATCCCAGAATGAAGAAATCCAAGAGATGAAACAGCTGCTGGCAGCGCTGTAATCGAACCATGAATCAGGAAGGATTGAGGCAAAACATGTTCAGAACTCTTGTAATGAATCGCTGCATTGGCCGACGAATGGTTGGACCAGCGGCTGTAGCGGTCGTGGCGCTTGCCGCACTAACAGCCTGCAGCAGCGCACCCGATCCGGCTGTCAACGGTGGGCAGACGGTGGTTGATGCCGCGCAAACCGGTGATTTCCTCGCCGAGCTGGGTCTTGAAGGACTCGATGCAAAGCAGGCGATAGACAAACTTGATCGCTTACCCACGGAGCAGCGACCTAGCGAGTTCACCGCCCAGGTGCAGCCCTCCCAGCTGGTGCTGACCCATCAGTCGGGCCGAACCGCATGGCTGCCGATGCCCAAGGATCAGTACTACCTCTCGGCAGCACCTTATGTGAATCAGACACATAGCTGCCATTTCCACAGCCTTACTACCTGTCTGGGGGAGCTGTACGGCGAGGAAGTGAAAGTGAAGGCCAGCAACGCGGAAACCGGTGAGGTGCTGGTGAACAAGTCTGTGGAAACCTTCGGCAACGGCTTCATTGGGCTCTGGGTTCCACGCGGAATCACCGTGGATCTGGAATTTACCTATGAAGGTAAAACCGCGAAGAGCACCGTGTCTACCGCAGGGGACACAAATGCCACCTGCTTGACGCAGCTTCGTCTGGTGTAGCCATAGCGTTTCGTAGTTGATTAAGTATTTGGGGCTGTCTCCGGCAATGGAGACAGCCCCAAATACCGGACCGCTCTGTGCGGCGAGCATTTTACGTCGCGCGGGCCAAATGGTGCTTGATCACAGGAATGCACTACGGCCAGAGGTTGCCGATAGGCTACGAAGATGGATAACCAGCAGGCACAGCTGCCCAATGAAGACGAGCCACAGGTTGCTACCTCTTTGTGGGTCAATTATGCACGCAACGGCGCGCTGATTGCAGTTTTTCTGTTGATGATCTGGTTGGCGTTCAACGTCCACCTGCCATCCATTGAAGAGATTAGAAATATGGCGGATGCCACCACCTGGACTACTCGGCTGTTGTTCATCGGAGCCTATGCATTGGTGGCCTTGACCCCGATTCCGGTGACCATTATGGCCACCGCTGGCGGGTTGCTCTTTGGAATCTTCGAAGGCACCATCTACTCCCTCATCGGGGTAATGCTCGGTAGCTGGGGAGCCTACTGGATTGCTCGGGCACTGGGCCGGCAGACGGTACGCCGGTTTCTAGGCAGGCATGCTGCCACGGTGGAGCAGAAATTGGAGTCCCGGGGGCTGCTGGCTGTGTTTATGTTGCGTCTGATGCCAGGAATTCCCTATTGGCCGGTGAACTACGGCAGTGGAGCCTTCGGAATAACACAACGCGAATATCTCGTTGCCAGCGCGCTCTCGGTGATTCCGGGTCAGCTGTCCTTGGTGGCTATCGGATCCTTCATTGCCGTGCCTTCGTTCTTCCACGGCGCGGTGATTGTGGTTGCTTGGATCATTGTGGCGGTACTGACGGTCTGGGCTTATCTGCGTTGGCGCCGTCAAGGTAAAGCTGTGATCCTCGGGGCGCCGAACGCCTAGTCTCGGAGCTACCGAATATTGCACGCTGAAACGCACTTAACTAGGTTCGCACCGCAACCTGGTGGCATGATGCCACCCTGGTTGCGGTGCGAACTTGTCTCTCTGCTTGTGCTGCCTAGACTCTGATTGGTGATTACTTTTGGCGTCGCAGTTGTGCGCGATCCCGCCACGCAGCCGTTGACCAAAGCGCCAACGCAATTAATACTGGTTGGAAGAAGAGCCTGGCAAAGCGTTTGCCATCGGTGTCTAGCCCAAACCCATCGCGGCCTTCTTGCCATTGGACAAGGTTTCCAGGGAAGACTGCGAGGAAAAAGAGTGCAACAACCCAGCCGACATGGACCCGCTTTTTGAGCAGTGTCAGTAGCGAGAGTCCTAACCCGATTTCCGCAACTCCGGAGAGTATGACGGTCAGATCCGGGTCCAGCGGGACGAAGTGGGGAACTTGAGCTTGGAACTCTTCACGCGCAATGGTGAGATGGCTGATTCCTGCAAAGGTCAAGAACGAGCCCAGGACAACGCGCGCGCTATGACGAGCGAATCCAAGGGGCTTGGCCTCAGAAGTGGAATCTAGCGCGGGTCTCTTAGTCATCGCTGACGCTGACGGTGACATCGATATTTCCGCGAGTTGCATTGGAATACGGGCAAACCTGATGGGCCGCATCTGCCAGATCTTGAGCCTGTGCATGATCCATTTCGGGAATGACAACTTCAAGCTCGACGGAGAGTTTAAATCCGCTGTCCCCGTCACGGTGCAAGTGAACGCGTCCGCCGACACTGGAGTTCTCGATCTTGATCTTGCGACTGCGGGCCACCGAATGTAGCGCCGAGTGGAAACATGCGGCATAGCCAGCGGCGAAGAGCTGTTCCGGGTTTGTCCCGGTTCCCGAGCCACCCAATTCAGTTGGGGGAGTGAGGTTCAAATCGAGCTTGCCATCAGCGGTCTTCACGCGTCCTTCACGTCCGTGGCCGGTGGAGAGCGACTCTGCAGTGTACAAAGATTCCATGATGTTGCCTTTCGGTGTGGTTGAGGGTTGTGCGGTCTTTCCTCGGCCTATGTGTCGGGGGAAGAAATCTTTTGCATTGATTCTGTGACCCGGTGCAGCGAATCGAGCAGGGCCTGCGCGGCCTTGAGATCCGGGAGTCCGGTACCGCAAGCAATCTGTGCGGGAATATGTGCCAGGTCGTTTTGTAGTGCGCGACCGCCTGAAGTCAAGCTCACGTTGACGACGCGACTATCTTGACCGTCGCGTTGCCGGACAATAAATTCTTTGTCTTCCAAGCGTCGCAGCAGCGGTGACAAAGTTCCCGAATCAAGTTGTAGTACTTCGCCTAGTTCGCGGACCGGCTTTTCGCCTTCCGTCCACAAAATGACCAGTACGAGGTACTGGGTATATGTCAGTTTCCACGGTGCCAGCAGCTCCGTGTACGCCCGGGTGGTTGCCCGGCTCGCGGAGTAGAGAGCGAAACAGACCATCTCATCGACTATTGCCATGGAATAATCATTGCACGCAATTTAATTGTGCGCAACCTAAATTGAGAATTAAAGAATTTCCCCAATATCGCAAGTCGAGGTGCAGGATTAAAAACAACGGATCGAGGAGCGCTCTGGGTTGACGCGTGCGCCAAAAGCAAACGGGTCTGCAACCACTAAAAAGTGGTTGCAGACCCGTTCGGTTCACCAGCCGAAGTGACTACTCCTTGGGCTTTTCGTTAGCCTTGTTCATCATTTCCTCGAACTCGCGGCGTTCCTTACGGGTGACCGGAATCTGCCCGGTGAGGGGATTAACTACCTGCTCGGAAGGATTCACAGGTTTGGCCGGTTGCTTTGAAGCCGACTTTGCATCCTTAGCAGGTTTTTCAGTGACTTTTTCAGCAGTGCGCTTGGAAGACTTCTTTACCGGCGCCGGAGCGGGTTTTACCTCCGGAGCGGAGGAGATCTTGGCACTAGCTCCATCCATGGCAAGCGAAAGGTCCTGAGCGGCGGTGTGCTGCTCGGTTGAGTGCTTACGTGCCGCACGGTTCAACATGCGCTTTTCCTTGCGCGACTCCACCAACCGGTAGAGCACTGGAACCAGAATCAGGGTCAGCAGGGTCGAGGACACCAGGCCACCAATGACCACCACAGCCAATGGCTGGGAGATGAACCCGGATTGGCCGGTGAGGCCCAGTCCCATAGGAACCAGCGCGAAGATGGTCGCCAAGGCGGTCATCAAGATTGGGCGCAGACGTTGCCGGGCACCTTGCATAATCGCCTGGTCCAGGGCCATTGCAGCGCGCTCGGGCGTATCTCTGCGGTATTGGTTGATCAGGTCAATGAGCACAATTGCGTTAGTCACCACAATGCCCACCAACATCAACATACCAATCAGTGATGGCAGACCCAGAGGGATGCCCGAAATCAGCAGCAGGCCAATGGCGCCAGTGGCGGCGAATGGAATGGATACCAGCAGAACTAGTGGCTGAATCAATGACTTAAAGGTTGCCACCATGATCACGTAAACAATCGCGATGGCAGCTAGCAGTGCGAGGTAGAGCTGGTTGAAGGAGTCAGCCTGCTCGGTGGCCGCGCCACCAAGCTCGACACTGGCGCCCTCAGGAAGCTGCACCGAATCCAGACGTTCTGTGACATCCTTGGAAACCGCACCGAGCATATTCTCTGCTGGGGTCAACGTGACGGTAGCAATGCGTTCACCATTGGAGGTGGTGACCTGCTGGACGACTTCGGTGCGATCCACCTTGGCAAGATCTTGCAGCTGAAGAATTCCGGTAGCGGTAGGGATCTGTAGCTCGCGCAGCTTGGTCAGACCGTTCAGATCCATGCCTTCACCAATCTGCACGGTCATATCCGTGTAATCCAGGCGCAGGGTGCCGGCCGGGACGGTCGAGACCTGGGAAGCGACCATTCCGGCGAGCTGAGTTTCAGTCAACCCTGCTTCTGCGGCCTTTTCTGCATTGATATCAATGGAGACTTGTTCACGTTTAGCCGAGAGATTGTCGCTAATCCCGGTGACGTGCTCGGTGCCGGTTAGCGCCTCACGCATCTTGTCGGTGGCCTCGCGCAGGATCTCTTCATCCGGTGCCTTCACCTCGACGGTGACATCGCTGGACATCATGGCCGAGGAGTTGGAACCGAAGCTGAGCGTCAAGTCCTTGGAAAGATCCAGCGACTCAACCTGAGTGCGTACCGTGTTGGTCAATTCTTCCTGATCAACATCAGGGTTTGTGATCACGGTGAAGCTTGCGGTATCGGCGCCGGAGGCAAACATGGCAGCCATGCCGCTGGCGCTGCCAACGGTCATCTGAACGTCTTCGATTCCATCGATGTCCTGAAGCTTCGCTTCAACCTTGTCCGCTTCCTTCAATGTGGTGCCCAGCGCGGTACCCGAAGGCATTTTTGCGGTGACCGAGATCGAGTTCTCGCCAGTGGAGCCCAGCAAGTTGGTGTTCAGCAGTGGAGTCATCGCCACGGTGCCGGCAAGGATCACTACCGATGCCAGCAAGGTGATCACCGGGTGCTTCTGGGTGCCGTTGAGTACCGGCACATAAAGTCGCTGCAGCCAAGACTTATCCTCGGCCACATGTACGGTGCGGGTTACCCCTGTGCCCGGGCGGTGCGGTAAGAACCAGTAAGCGAGCACCGGAACAATGGTCAACGAGACCAACAGCGAGGCAAGCAGCGCAATAGTCATGGTCATGGCGAAGGGACTGAATAGCTCACCGGCCATGCCGCCGACCATCGCGATGGGTAAGAACACCGCCACGGTGGTCAGTGTCGCGGCGGTAATTGCGCCTGCCACTTCCTTCACCGCAAGCAAGATGGATTGGGCCTTAGATTCTCCGTGGGAAAGGTGTCGTTTGATGTTCTCGATTACCACAATCGAGTCATCCACCACGCGGCCAATGGAGATGGTCAGTGCACCTAGGGTGAGCATGTTCAAGGTGTAGCCGAATACGTTCATCCCAATGAAGGTGGCCAGCAGGGACAGCGGGATGGAGATCGCAGTGACCAGGGTGGAGCGAACCGAGAAGAGGAAAACTAGGATGATGATCACTGCGAAGCCAAGACCTAGTGCGCCTTCCAGCGCAAGGTGGCTGATGGAGTCTTCGATAAATGGTGCCTGATCAAAGATGGTGGTCATCTTTGCCTTGTTTCCAAGCTCAGATTCCAGATCAGCAATCATCGCGTTGACCGCATGGGAGATCCCTACGGTGTCACCGGCTGGGGTTTTTGTGACCTGGATAGACAGGGTCTCTTCACCATTGGTGCGGGTGACGCTGGTGGCTTTATCGGCTTCGACAGAAACCTTGGCAACATCCTTGAGTAGTACCGGACCGTTGTCGGTGACCAGTGGGATGTTCTTGATGGTGTCTAAGCTATCAGGGGTAGAACCGGCAATGACCGGCAGTTCCAGACCATCAACGTTCATATTGCCGATAGGCATGGGCGAACCGGCATTTTCGATGCCGTCTTTCAAATCAGCCACGGTGAGTCCGGACTGATTCATCTTTCCATCATTGGGAATCACCGCAATGTGCTGGGAAGCGCCGCCGGAAACCGAAGCCTCGCGTACCCCTTCAATTTTCTGCAGCTTAGGCAGCGCAATGCGTTCAACATCATCGTTCAGCGCTTCCAGCGACTGATCCGAGGAGACCGCAAGCATCAATACTGGCAGGTCGGCAATGGAGCCGGCCAACGCGGTAGGTTCAACATCCTCGGGAAGCTGGGACTTGACGTTGGAGATAGCGCGCTCAACCTGGGAGCGTGCGCGGTCCATGTCGGTACCGTACTCGAAGGTTAATGCGATACGGGTGAAACCCGCCTGCGAGGTAGCGGTAGAGGATTCAAGTCCCTCGACCGCCTGCAGCGCGGTCTCCAGCGGAGCTGCGACCTGCTCGTCCACCACGTCGGGGCTCGCACCCATCTGGGTGGCCATCACCGAGATCTGCGGGAACTCCATGGAAGGGATCAGTTCTTGCTTCAAAGATCCCATAGAGATCACGCCAAAAATGGCGGCAAAAACCGTGATGAGCGCAATAAGCGCCCGGTTCTTTAATGACAAGGTGGCCAAGCGCTGCATGCGGGTGTAGTCCTAGCGGTGTCGTGAAGTGAGGGGTTTAAAACAACTTTAGTTGGTTGTAAGCGCGCAACGGTCTCTAAGAGATGTAAACCACCCAATATCATCCAAAGGGTTGACGATGACTGTTCAAAAAGTTCTCGTAGTCGCGGTTGTTCCTGAGCACATGAAGTGACACCAAAGAGAGGACTGGGGTCATTTTGTCGGTGCTTGATCCTATGCTCAGGGCTACTTGGTCACGAATAATATTCCACCGGCCAAGGACACTCGTTGAATGTTCTAGGGGGCATCATGTCAATTCTTTTCAACCCACCGCCTGCATGGCGTGCTTACCTGCCGGAGGATTTTGTACCGGCCGCTGATTGGATTCCGGAACGTGCGTGGGGCGCGCCACCAGTTGGTTGGCCTATGTGGGTCGAATCCACGACTGGTGCGGCATCCGAACCTCCAATTGAATATCAAGCTAATCCCTACCTGTATATGTCGGTGATGCCCGCCTGGGATGCACCAGAAACCTCTCAGCGAATTGCACCGGATATGGCGTCCAGGCACAAGCCAAAGAAGCGACCACTGAGTCGTGGAAAGAAAATTGGTCTTGGCGTGGTTGCTGGTGTCCTCGTTATTGGTGTCATCGGGGCACTGGGCGGAGCAGGTGATGAGCAACCCGCGCCGGTTGCTGCAAGTCCAAGTCCAAGTGCGGTGGAGGCCAACGCCACCCTGGAATCGACAGTAGAACCGACTACTATTTCATCGGCAAGCGCCGAAGCGGAAGCCAGCGCAAAAAAGGCTGCCGCAGAGCAAGAACAGAAGGATGCCGCCGAAGCTAGTGCCAAGGCGGAAGCAGAGGAAAAGGATAAGGCCGAGGCTAGCGCTCAAGCAGAAGCCGAAGCGAAGGCTGAAAAAGAGGCTGGAACACTGAGCCAACAAAATGCCCTAAGCAAGGCCAGTGACTATTTGGACTACACCGCATTTTCTAAGACTGGGCTCATCAAACAGTTGGAATATGAAGGATACTCAAACAGCGATGCCACATGGGCTGTTGCGCGAGTGAGCGTCGACTGGAATGAGCAGGCAGCGTTGAAGGCAGCCGACTATTTGGATTACACCTCATTTTCCAAATCTGGTCTCGTAGACCAGCTCATCTACGAGGGCTACACCAAGAAGCAAGCTGCCTATGGGGTGAGTACTACGGGCCTATAAAAGGGTGTCTGATCCACACAGCTATTAACGGACAAGACCCGTTCACCAAAAACGGTGAACGGGTCTTGTCCGTAGCTAAGAGACTAGATCAGTTCCAGAGTCTTATCGGTTGCTGCCTTGACCTCTGCGTACAGTGCAGGGTTTTCGTTCAGCTTCTGACCGTAAGAAGGAATCATTTCCGCAAGCTTCGACTCCCAGCCGGCGAACTGCTTCGGGAAGCAGCGCGAGAGCAGACCAACCATGATTGGGGTCGCGGTCGAGGCGCCAGGGGAGGCGCCGAGCAGACCGGAGATCGAACCATCCGAAGAGGTGATGACCTCGGTACCGAACTGAAGGACACCGCCCTTCTTGGCATCCTTCTTGATGACCTGTACGCGCTGACCGGCGGTGATCAGTTCCCACTTCGAGCCATCTGCCTCTGGGAAGTACTCGGCCAGAGCCTCATCCTTCTTAGCACGTGACTTGAGCACCTCCTTGATCAGGTAGGTGGTCAGTGACATGTTGTCCTTGCCAACTGCAAGCATCGGGATGATGTTGTGCGGACGCAACGACAGTGGCAGGTCAAGCTGGGTGGTGGACTTCAGGAAGTTCATCGAGAAGCCAGCGTATGGGCCGAACATCAGCGAACGCTCGCCGTTGACGAAGCGGGTGTCCAAGTGTGGCACCGACATTGGTGGGGCACCGACCGAAGCCTGTCCGTACACCTTGGCGTGGTGCTGGTTGATGATGGTCTCATCGGTGCAGCGCAGGAACTGTCCGGAGACTGGGAAGCCGCCGAAGCCCTTGATCTCATCGATGCCAGAGTGCTGCAACAGTGACAGTGCGCCGCCGCCTGCACCGACAAAGACGAACTTAGCCTTGACGGTCTTGACCGCGCCGGTGGCGTTGTTCTTCACCGTGATAGCCCAGCCAGCACCGTCGCGCTTCAAACCCTTGACCTTGTGGCCGTAGTTCACCGAAGCACCATTGGAAGCCAACGAGTTGGTCAGATCCTTGGTGAGGCGACCGAAGTCAACGTCGGTACCGGAGGTAACGCGGGAGGCAGCGACCTTCTGCGCGCCGTCGCGTCCCTTGGCAACCAGCGGTGCCCAATCGTTGATGGTGTCTAGATCGGTGGTGATCTCCATATCGCCAAAGAGGGCGTTAGGCTTCAGCGCATCGTAACGTGCCTGAAGGTACTTGGAGTGGTCTTCACCAATAACGAATGACATATGTGGCAATGCGTTGATGAACTTCGCGTCGGAGACGCGCTTGTTCTCAACTGCCCACGAGTAGAACTGGCGTGATACCTGGAACTGCTCGTTGATTCCAACCGCCTTAGCGGGGTCAACGGTGCCGTCGGCCTTGGCCGGGGCGTAGTTTAGTTCGCACAGTGCCGAGTGACCGGTACCTGCGTTGTTCCATGGTGAGGAGGATTCCTCGCCGGCCTTGTCCAAGTTCTCGAAAAGACCAATGGACCAGGTCGGTTCCAGCTGGTTGATCATGGTGCCAAGGGTGGCACTCATGATGCCGGCACCGATTAGTACTACGTCAAATGATTCGGTTGACGTTTCAGAAGGCACGAGGATCTCCATCGACAGTGGTACTTTGCTCTACTACAGCCTAGACCCAGTAGCGCACCGGTTAAAAATCGTTAACTGGATAGTGCGGGTGAATTAGTCATCTGCACATCCAGGTAGCTCTCATTGAGCATAGGTGAGGACGGGTAGTAAGTGACGTTGGAATTGAAGGCCAACGCAGAGATGGGAAATACCAGTGGGACCAGCGGTAGATCCGTGTTCAGTGTCCTCAAAATTCCGGTCAAAGCCGCGGTACGTTCGTCCCCAGCGGGCAAGGAACGAGCCACCAAAGCCTGTGAGTCAAGCAACTTAGAGGTGTATCCGAACTCATGTTCTTTAGTGTCCAGAATTCCGGAAATAAAGTCATCTTCTAGCCGGTAACCGCCGGAGAAACCTAAGAGATGCAGCCCGGTGAAGTCCTTTGAACGAATCTTTTGCACATAACCATCGGTCCACGGAATCGGGCGCGGCTTGATTCGAATACCCACGGTGGCTAAGTCTTCGGCAAGTTGGGCGAAGGTGCGCTCGGGCAGCGGTAGATAGCTGCGTGAGACCCGCAGCGGGTAGGCAAACTCAATGAGCTCACCCTTGTAGCCAAGGCCGGCCAAGAGTGCCTTGGCCTTGTCGACGCTGTGCGTAATGGTGTCTTCAGGATCTGGAACGCCAAAGGTTGGTGGCAAGATGCTCTGCGCGGCCTTGGAGCCTTGCAGAAAAAGCTTGTCTGCCAGCGAGCCGCGGTCAATTGCATGTGCGATAGCCTTACGGAAGTCTGCCTTGGCCAACCAGGTGTTTCGTCGGTCCATTCCGAGATACAGCACGGAGAACGGGTCACGTTGCACTACCACCTTGGCATTACGTACCAAGGTGCGCATGATGTCTACCGAGACCGTGTCAAAGCCGTCAATTTCCTCGGCCATCAGCGCGCTTTCACGGTTGTACGGTGAGGAGATGGAGGAGACCTCCACCAGCTGCGGGTGGTTGGGATTATTTCCCAGCTTTGCCTTGTCCCAGTAGCCGGCGAAGAGTTCCAACTTCACAATGCCATCAGCATTGGAGACAAACTTGTACGGGCCGGTACCGATCGGCGCGGTGAGCAGGGATTCGCCTGGATTGGTCTTTGGTCCACCGGTCAGGGAGTTCGGAGCGGCGATGGCCATGCCAGGGAGGGTAAACGCTTCGATGAGCCCTACGCGGCGTCGGCGCAGCTTCAGCGTAACGGTGTAATTGTCGGTGGCTTCGACGCCAGCAAAGTAGCTGGCGCTGCCTCCGGAAGATTTGCCAATGAATAAGTCACCGGCAAAAACAGTCTTAAGTTTTTCAAGTTCTGCCAAGCGCAGAGTCTCCGCGGTGCGCTGTTCCTCGCTCAGCTCTTCGCCCTTTTCCAACTTCAGTTTCAGCTCGGCCTCGGTGGGCAGCTTCGGGAGATTTTCTTCGTGATGGAATACGTGGCCGAAACCTTCGGATGCATGTTCCGCCAAGGGTTTGGGCAGCTTGACCCAGCGGTTGAAGTTGGCCACGACCGCTTTGGCGTTGAAGGCGCTGCCGTCATGGAAGGTGACACCGCGGCGCAGGGTGAAGGTGTAACGCAGTCCGTCTTCGCTCTCGGTCCAGGCTTCGGCGAGCCCAGCAATGGGGCTACCAGTATTTGGATCAATGGAAATCAGGGTTTCATACACCTGACGGGTGATCCGGAAAGACTCGCTGTCATTGGCTAAGGCTGGATCCAGGTATACCGGGGGAGCGGAAGAGGCTAGACGTAGCGTGCGTGGGGTAGCCGGCTTACTGGGTGAGGCGCTCACCGAAGCCTGCGCTTGGCCGTCCTTGGAGGTGCAGGAAGCTAGTGCCAACGTTGTCGCAGCGAGTGATCCGGTGAGCATCATGCGTCGCGTCACGAGATGGTGTTGCTTCGAAGGCACAGTGAAGACTCGACTTCCTGGTAAATGGTCGCGGTACCGAACCAAAAGAAATCAGCAGATTTCTCGGTGGTGAACGGTTGGGTATTTATCAAAGATAGCGCACACGACTTGCGGCACCCCGAGTATCTGACGGGATGCCGCAAAGTAGCATCAAATCGTTAGCTAAAAAGCCTTAGCGGGTGATCTGGTGCACAGCGTTTTCGCCGAGTTCGCCCGCGGACCATGCTTTGAGCTGTCCTTTGAGCAGCTTGACCATACGAGGGAAGAATGCCGCGGTATTTCCGCCGTTGTGCGGCAAGATCAATGCGTTGGGGCACTTCCACAACGGGTGATCAGCCGGCAATGGCTCAGGATCAAAAACATCTGAGGCAACCGAGAGCCGGCCAGAGGCTACCTCGGCTACTAATGCGTCGGTATCAACTACCGGCCCGCGAGCCACATTGACGATTAGCGCACCATCAGGAAGTTTGGCGAGCAGTGATGCATCCACCAGATGGTGGGTGGAATCGTTGAGCGGCACGATCAGTATTAGTACCTCAATCTCCGAGGCACGCTGGGCTAGCTGATCAATGTCCAACACTTCGCCGTGTTCATCGGTACGGGCACGGGAGCCAAAGCGCATTAGGTTGATCTCAAAGGGTGCTAGACGTTTGTGGATTTCCTCGCCTATGCCGCCCACGCCCACTAGACCTACGGTGCGGTCCGCCAGTCCGCGCCACTGCATGGGATTCCATTTGCCCTCGGCCTGATCGCGTACTGCTTGTGGGAACCCGCGCAACGAGGCGATGGCCAACCCCACGGCCATCTCGGCGGTAGCTGCCGCATGGACTCCTGCAGCGGTGGTGATGTTGGCACGGTCGCCGACCAGATCAACTAGTCCGTCAAAGCCCGTGGTCTGGGTTTGTACATGGGTGACGTTCGGTGCCTGACCGATGTTGCGCAGGCTGTGCGGGGAGGCCATGTACGGAAAGATCGTAATATCAATCTGTGCTAAGTCTGTAACTGGTTCATTAACCAAGTCCCAAATGACCGGCGTGAGGTTCTCCGGTAGCGGGCCGACAGCGTCGAGGAGTTCTTGGGTTGGGAAGGAAACCGTGCGTTGGTTGCTCATGGGTTCACTGTACAAAGTTGTGAAGCTCTACGGAATAACCCCAAGTCATCTCCTGTAACGAAGGTCACCGGAAGGCAGATGCCTCTCGATTTGCACTCCGGCTGAAAGCTGGTAAAGTTTTATCTCGTTGCGAAAGCGCGAAGCACAAAAAGCTTCTAGAACATCGCAGCGGGCGCCTCTAGCTCAATTGGCAGAGCAACTGACTCTTAATCAGTAGGTTTCGGGTTCAAGTCCCGAGGGGCGCACAGTAGAAAAGGTCGGACTTCGGTTCGGCCTTTTTGCATTTCCGAGAGCTTTTGCCACGGTACCCGCTTTCAAAGTATTTGCTGGTGATGTAAGTCCTAATGGTTATCTGTTTTGGCAAGTTTCTGTACACACTTTTTGGGACTTAGCTCGAAACGTGGGTTGCTCGGTACAGGCTTACCCTAAATTTCCAGCCGAACCCCATAGATTAGTTTGTGGAACATTTCTTGCTGATCCAAGACCGTATGATCGGACATGAGCCAGAATTTTTAAGGATTCGAGGGGGCTTCTGCCTTGGCAGATAACGAAGTAATTGAACAACACCGCCAGTCGGTCAGTGACCTATCGGCGCCGGGTGAAGCCTTGGCCAGAGATTCTGCGCACGTGACCGTGCGAAACCCCGACTGGTTCACCGAGGTGGAGCCGGGTGTGTGGGTGGCCACCGATGTGCGAAAGCAACTGCACGAACAATTAAAAAACGAATTCTTAGCTGCCGTGCCAGAAGTTCGCGCAGACCGGCGTGCCTTGGTTCTAGCGGGCCCTCCTGGAGCTGGCAAAAGCACGCTCCTTGGCCAGGTGCTTGAAGGGAACCTAGAGCACTATGTGGTCATTGATTCTGATGAATTCAAAGAGGCGCTGCTTCGCGAGGCGCAATCCGACGGCAGCTACGAATCATGGATCAAACCCCAGATTGTGAAAGATCTGGAAGCTCAAGGTGAAGAATTCTTCCCCCTGGACCTAGCCACCCTGGTTCATGAGGAATCTTCGATACTTGCCGAGCAGCTACGCAGCGACTGCATTGACTTGGGATACAACCTGGTTGTCGACAAGGTACTCGCTTCGCTCAAGCCGGCTCTAGAGTTGATCAGCGACCTAGACGCTGCACGCTATAGCGTGCAGATTATTGAGGCGCATGTTCCTTATGAAGTCTCTGAACAGCGCATCACCGAGCGCTGGGAAGAAATGCACGAGGCCTCATTGGCCGGTGAAGATGATTTAGGTGCCCGGTGGGTACCGTACGAATTTGCTCGAGAGGTATTCAATGGACCTGGCGATAAATCTAAGCCGGAAGCGGTAGCTGAACATTTGGCCAATGAATGTTCTGCTGTGCGTCGATATCGCGTGTATCGCACCACCGGTGAGGCGCTGAATGGTGCGGCAGGCTATGGGCAACTGCGAAGCGACTTCCGCCGTGCTGAACGCGGTGCACCTCTGGTTGAATTTGAGGTTGAAAGCAGGGTCTAACCCCTTTCGGGATTGCCTTCGGCGCTAAATGTGGCTCAAGCCACGCAGGTATTTTTGATTGATTTTTCGTGAAATCGCATCAAAAATGTCCTCATTTCACCGTTGACTAGTATTTATATGCCATCGGTGGGGGAGGGGGGGCGATTTTCCTTTTAGGGGTAGTTCTGCCTATGATTATCTACGTCGCAAAGACATGTTCCGGAAACGGACTAGTCAGAGCGAAGTAAGCGCCTCTAGCTCAATTGGCAGAGCAACTGACTCTTAATCAGTAGGTTTCGGGTTCAAGTCCCGAGGGGCGCACCATTAGATCCGGTCTGAATTCTTCAGATCGGATTTTTTGTATACCCAGCAAAAGGAGTTCTACCGATGAGCAACGAAGCAACCACGCCTACTCGCTTAGCAGTAGGGGATCAGGCCCCAGACTTCACTTTGAGCGATGCCGAAGGTAACGAAGTCTCGCTGTCCAGTTACCAGGGCAAGAAGACTATCGTGTACTTCTACCCAGCTGCCTCGACACCGGGCTGCACCAAGCAGGCCTGCGACTTCCGTGATTCTCTATCCTCGCTGCAGGGCCTGGGCTACGAAGTTCTCGGAATTTCTCCGGACGGCGTGACCAAGCTGGCCAAATTTGTTGCCAAGGAAGAATTGAACTTCCCACTGCTGGCAGATGAAGACCATAAGGTCGCCGAAGCCTATGGCGCATGGGGCGAAAAGAAGAACTATGGCCGCACTTACGAGGGCCTGATTCGTTCCACCGTAGTGCTCGACGAGCAGGGTAAGGTCACGCTAGCTCAGTACAATGTGCGTGCTACAGGTCACGTTGCAAAGCTTCGCCGTGACTTGGGGATTGACCCAAAGTAGCTCCAAGATTCGCCGATTTTATATCTGTGAAAAAGTCCGCTATGCTTATTGAGGTCGAGTTACCGGGCTTCAAGTCGGTGTAGCGCGAGCGAGTATGGCGGAATTGGTAGACGCGCTGGATTTAGGTTCCAGTGTCTTCGGACGTGAGAGTTCAAGTCTCTCTACTCGCACCAAAGATATAAAACCTCCCGGACTTCTAAAGTTCGGGAGGTTTTGTGTATCCGGCGAAAAACTTGGGCAGCCTATGTGTCATAGCTCCCACGCAACGCGGGAGTAAGCTTTGGAAGAGTGTTCCCACGCGGGAAACGATGTAAGTGAAATTCAAGGGGTGGAATGTGGAGCGCGAAAAGCTGCCCACGATGTTTAGTCTGGCGCAATCGGATCCAGAGCAAGCCCTCATACCCCGCGCCGATATTCCCGCGCAGGATCTAGAGCAAATCGACCGCATCATGGCTGAATTTGGACGGTTGCGCGCGGTGGAACGGCGCATCATGCTTCGCAGCCAAAGCTACATGAAGCTCAACGAAACCGATATGCGCGCCATCCGCCAATTGATTTCCGCTAAGCACGCAGGTGAAGCCGTCACCCCGAGTCTGCTTGCACGCCACTTGGGCGTCACCACCGCCTCGGTGACTAAGATGATTGACCGGCTCGAAGCCGGTGGACACGTGATACGCAAACCACATCCCACCGACCGGCGCTCCCAACAGGTGGAAGTCAGTGCAGAAACCCACCTCGCCGCCCGCGAACAAGTTGGACGTCACCACGCCAAGCGCTTCGACGTAGCGCGCAATTTGAGCTCCGCCGAACGTGATGTAGTGATTCGTTTCCTCGCCGGCACCTCCGACGCCCTGCAAGATAGCCTTGACGGGAATGAACCGCAGGCTACCGAGCCGGGTAAATAATCGTTTAGTTCTTGCTGGCTTCGGCCTGCGACACGATGCTACGCAGCATCGAGGAGAAGATGAGCCCATGAAATGGGTACACCGACCACCAATACAGGCGCCCGGATAGTCCCCGGGGGAAGAAGATGGCTCGCTGGGTGAGCCGCGTCTGCCCGTTTTCTTCCGGGCTTAGTTGGAATTCAAGCCACGCGTTTCCGGGCACTCGCATTTCTGCACGTAAACGCAATAACTGGCCAGGTTCTAGAGCTTCAACCCGCCACCAATCCACCACATCTCCCAAGGCTAGGCTTTCGCGTTGCCTACGGCCACGGCGTATTCCCACACCGCCAGCGAGTTTGTCCATGAGTCCCCGCGCTTTCCAGAGCAGTGGGAACGTGAAGTAGCCCGCTTCTCCACCAATGCGCCCCACCACAGCAAACAATCTTTCGGCGCTGGCGGTGGTACGCGCGGTCCGCTGATCTAGGTAAACCCGGTGTCCTGCCCAGTCTGGGTCTGAAGGCAACGGGTCAGCCGGAGCAGTGACCGGATGGGAGGTGGCCCAGTTAGTCTCCACCGAGTCGGAACGGATCTTCTCAAGGGCTAGCGCCACCGCACGCGGGTAGTCTGTTAGGCCTCCAGCAGGGCGTTCAATCAGCTCATCAATATCCCAGTTGCGCATCACGCAGTCATGCTGCAATGAATCAACTAAGGCTCCGGCGAGCGTGTGGGGCAGGGGAGTGACCAGATTGACCCAATGCGAAGCCAAACGTGGGGTGAGCAACGGCAAGGCAATAACCCAAGGTTGACGCAATCCGGCCTCGGAGGCGTAACTGCGCATCAGCTGCGCGTAGCTATAGGCGCTGGGGCCGCCGATATCGTAGGTCCCTTGCACCCCGTGCGGAAGTTCGGCGCAGCGAGCTAAGTAATGCAGAGCATCGCGCACGGCTATGGGCTGGACCTTATTGAGCACCCAGCGCGGGGCCGGCATTACTGGCAACACATCGCTGAGGTGACGGATCATTTCAAAGCTTGCAGAACCCGAACCAATGACTAGTCCGGCTTGCAAAGTAAGCAACGGAACCGAGCCGGAACCTAGGATCTGACCCACGCTCACCCGCGAAGATAAGTGATCGCTGAGTTCTCCCTCTGGATGGAGCCCGGACAGATACACCAGCTGTCCTACCTGGGCCTTGGTCACAGCACGCAGCATGTTGCGTGCGCCGTCTTCCTCGGCTTGCTTAAAGTTCTTGGTGTTGGACATGGAATGCACCAGGTAGTAGACCACGTCGGCTCCGGCGCAGAGCTCAGCCACTGCTTCGGGGTCCTCCAATGTTCCAATGACCACCTCGACCTGCGCGCGCCACGGCACATCGCGAAGGCGTTCTTCATTGCGCGAGAAAACCCTCACTTGGTGCCCACGTTCCAGCAGTAACGGGACTAGTCGCCCGCCAATGTAGCCGGTGGCCCCGGTGACGGCAATGACGCTCATGGTCGGCTCGATTCTGTGCGGTGGCGTTGTGAAAAGGCGATGGCTAGGGCGCCAATGAGTAACGCTGCTGCGATGACTAGCGCGGCGTATCCGACGAGTGTTGATTGATTGGTGCCGGTCAGTCGGCTATGCCCAATCCAAGCGATACCCCAGGTCATGGCCAATGCGGTGTAAATCTTTCCGTGGGTGTATCCAGTAACGCCCAAACCAATGATCGCTGCCACGAGCAAGAGCACTACCGCAGCGTAGGGTGCCCAAGCTGTATCAATTCCTACATTCCAAGAGGACAGAAGTGCTGAGGTGTTGGCAATACTCGCCACGCTCACCCACCCCAGATACAGGCCAAAGGTTAACCACATGATCCAGTGTTCGGCTCGTGAAGCGGTGCCGAAGTTCACCAGTCGCAGTAAAATCCAGATCAAAACCCCAAGCAAGATGAAAATCACAATGGTGCTTACCAGAAGTTGGTCTAGCTGGACCACGGCGATCCACGCGGCATTGAGCAATGCCGAGGCTGCCACGGGAACCCGCACAGCACGCAAGGTCTGTGAACGCCGGCCCTGGGGTAAAGCCTGATAGATCGCAAAGACTGCCAGTCCTAGATAAATGACACTCCAGATGGAAAAGGCTGGTCCTGAAGGGGCTAGCAAGGTTGAATCTGCGCTGAGGTATCCACCGGCGGCCTCCTGAATCGGGGTGCCGCCCATGGCTCCGCTGCCGATAAAAGCGGCAGTAATTGCGGCTCCTAAGGCGAGGATTTCCAATATCACCACCGGCCAGGACGCCGAGGTAGTTTCTTGTCGAGCTTGCTTCATCAGTTGCTCCGAAAGTTTGTTTGTTCGGTTTTCTCGATTGTCGGGTCGACAAATCAAGATACTTAACCCATGATGTATCTAGGGAAGCTAATAATCAACCTAGCGAGAGAAGTTCTTTATGGAAACCCCACCGGATGCCCGGTCTTCGAAGGTACTGCGCCTGATGGAGCAGTTCCAAGAAGCATACATAGACGCAGAAGAGGGCTACCGTAAAGAGCTCGGTCTGAATGAAACAGACCTGCGTGCACTGCGCGCACTAGGGATCAACGAACAACTCAGCCCGGGACAACTAGCTGAACGCTTGTCGCTCACCTCCGCCTCCATTACCGCGGTGCTGGACCGGCTCGCCACCCACGGATACATTCGCCGCGAAGCCCACAGCCACGACCGACGCAAAACATTGATTCGGCATGGCGAAAATTTCCCGGGAATCCCGCAACAGACGGCACTGCGCCTGCGCAGTATCTACCGTGCGTTTCGAGAACTAGGCGAGGCCGAGCAGCAAACCGTGCTCGGCTTCCTGACCCAACTTTGCAAAGTATTAGAATCTGCCGCAGAAAATCAGCCACGGAGTAACAAATCATGAGCGCGCACACCGCCCACGCCACCTTGCCTAGCTTTGCAGATACGCAGACCTTGGCCGAGATTCGCACGCACCTAGACCAGCTGGTCACCGAAGCTCAAACCCGCGCCGCAAGCTATTCGGCATACACCGCTAATTTGTGGGAACAAATTTCGGTAAGTATCGACGGCGGAAAACTCACCCGCCCGGCCTTAGTAGTACTTGGCTATCAAGCCTTTGGCGGGGTAGCTTCTAAGGCTTTGTTTGATTTGGCATGCGCCTTCGAGTTACTGCACACCGCACTGCTGATGCATGACGATGTCGTGGACCGTGACTACGTACGCCGTGGAGCGCCGACTCTCTCAGCGCATTACCGTGACCTTGCCCTGGCTGCGGGACGTGACAGCGTCGACGCTGATCACGCAGGTAACAGCGCCGCCATCATTGCTGGCGACCTCCTATTGGCCGAAGCAATCAAAATCGCAGGCCGCTCCGCACAGGGCCTGGACTGTGAGGCCGAGGTGGAGGCAGCATTTCACCGTGCTATCGCCCAAGCCGGTGCCGGTGAACTCGAAGACCTGCTTTACTCGCTCTCGCAGCAGCCGGCCACCACCGGCGAAGTGCTACGCATGGAAGAACTGAAAACCGCAGCCTATTCCTTCCAACTTCCTTTGCAGGCAGGCGCACTATTAGCCGGCGCAGGAAAAGAGCAAGCAGAGGTTCTGGGAAACGTCGGTTGCCAACTAGGTATCGCCTATCAGGTCATTGATGACGTATTGGGAACCTTTGGGGATCCAAAAGCTACCGGAAAATCCGTAGATTCGGATCTTCGCGAAGCCAAAAGCACCATCTTGATCTCGTTGGCCAATGGCCAGCAGGGCTTCAGCTCGCAGTTAGCGCACTACCGGGCAGGAAAGAGCGAGCTCAGCGACCTACGCCGTGCCCTCGAAGAATCAGGGGCCGAACAGTTCGCACGCAAACTAGCACACCAGCTGTGTACCTCGGCCACTCGCTCGGCCACCTTCTTGCGTTTACCCGCCGCGGCGCAGGCCATGCTGCACGAATGTACCGCGCTGATCCTCTCACGGAGTAACTAAGCCATGGAACTGACAGATCTTCAACGCTATTCAGCCACGGCCACCCGCAGTGCCCAGGTGGTCATCGGCGCGTATTCAACTTCCTTTTCATTGGCCTGCAAAATGCTGGACCGCGTTTCTGCCCAGCACATCTCCAATATTTACGCGTTGGTTCGCCTTGCTGACGAGGTAGTAGATGGGGTAGCCAGTGAGGCCGGTTTGAGCGGTCCTCAGGTGGCAGCCGTCTTAGATGCCTTGGAAGCGGAAACCGTACAGGGAATGGAACGCGGGTACAGCACTAACCTGGTGGTCCATGCCTTCGCAGCCACCTGCAGGGCCACCGGTATTGGTGTGGAACTAACCGAACCATTCTTCGCCTCGATGCGTGCAGACCTGGTTCGCAACGATCACGACGCCTCCTCCTTAGAAGACTATATTTACGGTTCAGCCGAAGTCGTGGGACTGATGTGTTTGCAAGTCTTCCGCGCGATGCCAGGCAAACATCACAGTGATTCACCCAAGGCGGCACAGGCCGCCAGAAGCTTAGGCTCAGCCTTCCAGAAGGTGAACTTCCTGCGTGACCTTGCCGCCGATAGCCAACAACTGGGACGTAATTATTTCCCTGGTGCTGCGGCCCACACATTTAGCGAGGCCCAGAAGGATGAGCTAGTCGCACAGATCTATGCAGACCTGGCAACAGCGCGAGAAGGCATTAACCTGCTCGCTCCCAGCGCCGCGCGAGCGGTACGTATAGCCCACGACTTATTTGCCGAACTCAATCGACAAATAGATAACACCCCGGCGCGGAAGCTGCTGACCGGGCGGATCTCGGTCTCAACACCACGCAAGGCTTTGATTACCTTTAAGGCCGTGCTCGCGACTATTTCTTGGAGTACTAAATGAGCACAGCTTCTTCGCGCATCGTGGTGATTGGCGGAGGGTTCTCCGGACTGGCCAGTGCCGGTTTGCTGGCGGCCAGCGGACACCAGGTGACCTTGCTTGAACAGCACGCCAGCTTAGGCGGTCGCTCCGGACGGCTGCACCGCGAAGGCTTCAACTTTGATACCGGACCCTCCTGGTACCTTATGCCCGAGGTCTTTGAACACTGGTTCAAGCTCATGGGCTCCAGTGTGGACCAGCACCTGGATCTTCGTCAGCTACCGGTTGGCTACCGAACCTTCTTTGAAGGTAGTGACAGCCCGGTAGAGGTAGGAACCGGCACGCAAGTAAAGGACCTCTTCGAGCAGCTGGAACCGGGCTCTGCCCCTGCCTTAGCGAAATACTTGGATCGGGCTGCGACCGGCTACAGGCTGGCCCGGGATCATTTCCTCTACGACGATTTCAACACGCTCAAGGGCTTGGTACGCCCGGCGATAGCGCGCCACGCGCTGACCTTGGCTACATTGCTGGCTAATAACCTGCAAGGTTATGTCGCCAAGCGCTTCCGTAACCCGCAACTACGCCAAATCCTGGGCTACCCGGCAGTGTTCCTTGGCTCCAGTCCGCGGCGCACCCCGGCCCTCTACCAACTGATGAGCCACTTGGATCTCACCCAAGGGGTGCAATACCCCATGGGAGGATTTGCGGCGCTCGCCGACGCGATGGGCGACCTCGCGCAGAGCCGTGGAGTAGAAATCAAGCTGGGAGCCACAGCCACAAAAATTGAAACCGGGCGGCGCCCGGAAACCACGGTGGAAGCAGTGCGCTGGGTTGACTCTGACGGCAGGCAGCAACGCATTGAAGCCGACGCGGTGATTGGGGCCGCAGACCTGCACCACCTTGAAGGTGAACTGCTGGATCCTTCACTGCATACCTATCCAGCGAAGAGCTGGAAATCCAAGGATCCTGGCCCAAGCGCGGTACTGCTCTGCTTAGGCGTCACAGGCCACCTTCCAGAACTCGAACACCACAACCTGTTCTTCACCAAGGACTGGGACGATAACTTCGCCCGAATCCACGAGGGCCGCGATCTCGCCGCAAGTACCAGCATCTACGTATGCAAACCCAGCGCCACCGATCCTTCCGCTGCTCCGGAAGGGCACGAGAATCTATTCATCTTGGTACCGGCGCCCGCCTTGCCGCACTGGGGTAGCGGGGGAGCCGACGGTCAAGGAGATGCGAGGGTGGAACGGGTAGCTGACGCGGCCATCGACCAACTGGCGCAGTGGGCCAAGATCCCAGATCTGCGAGAACGCATTGTAGTGCGCCAGAGCATCGGACCAGCAGACTTCGCCAGCCAATACGGTGCCTTCCAAGGCTCCGCTTTAGGACTGGCACACACCCTGGGGCAAAGTGCATTTTTACGCCCGCAGAACCGCAGCAGCAAAGTCTCCGGTCTCTACTTCGCCGGGAGCTCGGTACGCCCGGGTATCGGCGTACCCATGTGCTTGATCAGCGGGGAACTGGCCGCAAAGGCAGTCAACGGCATCAGCACTCCAGGAGCCATCGATGAGACCTGGTGGACCCAGAAGTATGGAGTGAAACTGTGATTTATCTGCTGATCCTGCTGGGACTGCTTGCCTGCATGGCCCTCATTGATGCGCGCTTCAAGCTCTTCATTTTTGCCAAGCCGCTGGCCGCACTACTGAGCCTGATTCTGGGCACGGCGTTCTTCCTGTTGTGGGATGTTCTGGCCATTAGCCAAGGGATCTTCCTGCACCGGGATTCACAGCTGATGACAGGAATCATGGTGGCCGAACAACTACCGCTGGAAGAAGTCTTCTTCCTGATCTTCCTGTGCTATTCCACCATGGTCGTGGTCACCGGGCTGCCGGTAGTACGCCGCACACTGCGCAGGAACAACGCCAGGACCACCGGAGGTCACAATGTTTCTTGAAATGGGATTATGGTTTGTCGCTGCCGCGGCACTGCTATTGCTGGTAGTTCTTGTGGTCAAACGGATCCAGTACCGCCAAGCGCTCGCCGTACTCGGGATGGCACTGGGCATCATGCTGGTGCTCACCGCCGTCTTTGACAATGTGATGATTGCCGCCGGGCTCTTTGATTATGGGGAGCAAACCTTGCTTGGCCTGTATCTGGGACGAGCACCTGTAGAGGATTTCCTCTACCCGCTAGCAGCGGTGATTTTGATGCCTGCGCTCTGGTGGCTCTTTGGCGGCAAGCCAACTGTTGAAAAGGAGGCGGCGGAATGATCCGGGCTATTTTAGCGACCTCCCGCCCGGTGTCCTGGGTGAACACCGCCTACCCATTCGCAGCCGCTTACCTGATTGCCGGACAGCACATTGACTGGCTGCTGGTGGTTGGTACCGTGTTCTTCCTTTTCCCATACAACCTGCTCATGTATGGGGTCAACGATGTCTTTGACTATGAATCTGATCTGCGCAATCCACGCAAGGGAGGCATTGAGGGAGCGCTGTTATCCAAGAGCAAGCACCGCATGATCCTCGCCGCAAGCCTGATCAGTGCGCTGCCGTTTGTCGTGGCACTGCTGCTCGGTGGTACGGCGCTTTCAAATATCATCTTGCTGATCAGCCTGTTTGCGGTCCTGGCCTATAGTGCACCGAAGCTGCGTTTTAAGGAACGCCCTGGCCTCGACTCCTTAACCAGCTCGATACATTTTCTCTCGCCCGCGGTTTACGGCTGGGTGCTGGCAGGAAGCGCCGTGGGAAGCACCCAATGGTGCGTATTCGCCGCATTCTTGCTCTGGGGAATGGCCAGCCATGCACTGGGTGCCATCCAGGACATCATTCCTGACCGTGAAGGACAGCTCGGATCAATTGCCACCGTGCTTGGCGCGCGATTGACCCTGCACTTGGTTTTAATTGCCTACCTAGTGGGCGGGGCATTGCTGGTTCTGGGACTCCGCTGGCCCTCGGCCGCCGCCGCATTACTGGTCATCCCATACCTGCTCAATGCGTTGCCTTACCTGCGGGTCACGGATGCAAATTCCCAAGAAGTCAACCGGGCATGGAAGAGGTTCCTGTGGGTAAATTACCTCTGTGGCTTCTTGCTTACTATGCTGATTATTTACACCACCATGTTCGCCTAGGCGAACCACGAAGCTAAGGAAGTAATCACTTCATGGACGTCATCTTGCTTTCCGAGGACGGCGAACCAATTGGCGCATGTCCCAAGGAATTGGTGCACACCGAAAACACCGCCTTGCATCAGGCGTTTTCCTGTTATCTGTTCAACTCCCAAGGCCAATTGCTCATCACCCGCCGGGCACTGTCGAAGCTTACCTGGCCAGGGGTCTGGACCAATTCCTTCTGTGGACACCCCATGCCAGAGGAGCCAATCGAGGAAGCGGTACGCCGCCACGCAGCACATGAACTAGGCGCGCGCATCAGCGAACCGAGCGTGGTACTGCCGGACTTTGCCTACCGTGCCGTAGATGCTTCGGGCATCGTGGAAAACGAACGATGCCCGGTCTTCGTCGCGACGCTGGACAACGAACTGGCACCTAATCCTGACGAAGTCATGGATTACCAGTGGGTGAAGGTGCAGAACCTCGAAACCTCGGTGTCGCAAACCCCCTGGGCGTTCAGCCCATGGGTGGTAGAACAACTCGCCCAGTTCTCCCCGCAGCCCGCCCACTGAGTCCGCGTTTTTCTCGCCTCCCCATCGGCTCGAATGCGTCGTGATAAGTCTGGCGTTTGGTACGGCACTGTACCGTGAGCTGTATGGGGTGGTCTATTGTGGCCTGCTCCACAAAGAAAGAGAAAACAACGCATGAATTCGACAAATGACCTTTCACTGGGTGTCATTGCAACTTCACAGAAGACCGATGAACGGCGTTTACCGATCCACCCGATGCACTTTGAGCGCATCGAAGAGCGCTTTCGCAAACGAATGATGGTTGAAACCGGCTACGGGCTCCCATGCGGCATCGATGACGAACAACTCGCACCGTTGGTAGGCAAAATTGCCTCACGAAGCGAAATCATGAAAACCGCGGATATCGTGCTGCTACCTAAGCCGCAACATGCAGACCTTGAAGAAATGCGTGAAGGACAAATCCTTTGGGGCTGGCCACACTGTGTCCAGGATCAAAAACTCACCCAGCTGGCGATAGACAAGAAGCTGACGCTGATCGCCTTCGAAGCGATGAATCACTGGGGTGTCGACGGAAGCTTTGGGCTTCATGTATTCCACAAGAACAACGAGCTAGCCGGTTATGCTTCGGTACTTCATTCCATGCAACTATGTGGTGTGACCGGAGACTACGGACGCCGGTTATCCGCGGTGGTCATTGGATTCGGCGCGACCGCTCGCGGTGCCGTGACCGCCTTGCGCGCGCACGGTGTCAATGAAATCAAGGTGCTCACCTCACGCGCTGTGGCAGCGGTGGCCTCACCCATTCACGCGGTGGACATGGTGCAGTTCGAACACGATGACGGCCCTCACCTTGGCGAAGTGACCACCGATACCGGCAAGGTGCCCTTGGCACCGTTCTTGGCCGAACACGACATGGTCATCAACTGCACGCTGCAGGATCCCAATGCACCGCTGATGTATCTGAGTACTGAAGAACTAGATGCCTTTGCCCCAGGAAGCCTGATCGTTGATGTTTCCTGCGATGAAGGGATGGGCTTCGAATGGGCTAAGCCGACCACTTTTGCCGATCCAATGTTCAGCGTGGGAAAGAACATCAACTATTACGCGGTGGACCATTCGCCCTCCTACCTGTGGAACTCGGCCAGTTGGGAAATCAGCGATGGATTGCTGCCATTCCTCGACGTGGTGCTCGCCGGGCCTGGCGCCTGGAATGAGAATAGGACCATTGCCAGCGCCATTGAAATTCAGGACGGCATCATCAAGAATCCGGCCATCTTGGAATTTCAGCACCGTGAGGCGAACTATCCACATGAATTGCTAGTTTAAGATCTCTCCAGACTGTGATTGGTGAGATCTAAGTCAGTCTTCTGCGTACCGACCGTTTATGGTTGGTACGCAGAAGCTCTATAGCGCGTTGGTCAGTTCGCTTAACGCATCGATATCGAGCAATGTGATTCGGTTTCCTCGTCCTTGAACGATGACCCGAGCCTCACTGAGCGAACGCAACTGACGGCTAATCGACTCAGGAGTGGTGTCCAACAGCGAGGCAATGTCTTTCTTCGCCAGGGGGAGTACCACTTCCAATGCTCGCTCAGCGGATGCCACCGCCGGAAGTGACAGCAAATAATCTGCCAGGCGAGAGCTGACATCTGCGGAAATCACCGCAGCCAAACGAGATTCTGTTTCGCCTAAGCGGCGGCTGACATCTTGAAGCATGCACAATCCGATGCTTGCATGACGTTGTATCAACTGGGCTAAGTCTGCATGGCGAAAAACGCACAACTGAGCGTCCTCCAGCGCAGTCGCATCATTCTCTGGACTGATTCCTGTCAGGAACGCAGACTCACCAAAAAAATCTCCCGGACCCAGAACCCGGATAATTTGTTCGTGACCGTTGGAATTCGTGAGGGAAATCTTTACCCGCCCGGTATGCACCACCAGCAACTGAGAATTGTTGCTGGCAGCAGAGTAGAATACCTCGGCGCGGTCCAAATGAATCGCATGTGCCACCCCGGCAACCTCTAGCTGTTGCTCGTAGCTCAATGATTGAAATAGCGGTACTCGGCTTACACAAAGCTCGTTTGCTCCCGCAGATTTCTCCGTAGCAATACTGGTGTGCATCAGATCTTCCTTACCCTCAGCTATGCCCTTATCCTCCATGAAAAGACGCACAACTGCCACCGCCAAAGTTATCTGGCTGTGGCAGTTGTTCTGCTGCTTAGCGAAGTGCTGCCTTATTCTTTTGATCCTCTCCCGTGGCGACCTGGTCAGGTACGGCAACTTGCGTGGGACGAACCCGCATCAGCCGCATGGCGTTGAGGATGACAATGAGCACCGAACCTTCGTGGACGAGCATTCCCAGCGACATGCTCACCCCGCCGGCAAAGACTCCGGCGAGCAATATCAGCACCGTGCCCAAGGCAATGGTGATGTTCTGTCGCATGATCCGTACTGTGCGTTGGGCCAGCCAGATTGCTTCCGGAAGTTTCAGCAGCCGGTCTCCCATGAGCGCGATATCCGCAGTTTGCACTGCGACCGCCGAACCGGCAGCACCCATGGCCACACCGATGTCCGCGGTGGCCAAGGCCGGCGCATCATTGACCCCGTCACCGACCATGGCCACAACGTGACCTTCGCTCTGCATTTGTGCGACGGCGGCGAGTTTGTCTTCCGGGAATAAGGAGGCTTGGATTTCATCAATTCCCGTCGCCGCAGCGATAGCTTCTGCCACCTTGCGGGAGTCTCCGGTGAGCATCACGACCTTCTTCACCCCGATGGCGTGCAATTCGCGGATCATTGCCGGAGCCTCGGCACGAATCGTGTCGGCTACTGCAATCACTGCGATGACACGGTCTTCCAGCGCGATAATCATGGCGGTTTTTCCTGCTGCGGAGAGCTCGTCAGCAACTTCTGCCGAAGCACCCAATTCAGTAATTCCATATTGAGCCATGAGCGCGGTATTGCCCACCAGAACCTGTTGTCCTTCAACGTGGGCAACGATTCCTTTGCCAATCACCGGGGTGACATCTTCGGCTAGAGTGGTGGGAGAAACCCCTTCGTCACGGGCGGTGTCCAAAATCGGTGCAGCTAGCGGGTGCTCGGATCCTGCCTCGGCGCCGGCGGCCCAGCGAAGCACTGCTGAACGATCCATCTTCGGATCGAGCACCACGATGTCGGTGAGCACAGGGCGCCCCTCGGTGAGGGTGCCAGTCTTATCTACGGCTACCGCGGTGATCCTTGCGGCATTCTCCAGATATTCGCCACCCTTGATCAGGATTCCGTTCCGTGCCGAGCGTCCTATACCTGCCACAATGGCCACCGGGATAGAGATCACTAATGCACCTGGGCAGCCAATGACCAGCAACGTCAGTCCAAGTACCACGTCTGCAGAGATGAGCCATGCCAGCAGGGCGAGCAGCATTACGGCCGGGGTGTACCACTTGGAAAAACGATCAATGAAGGTTTGGGTTTTAGCCTTGGCATCTTGGGCTTCTTCCACGCGGTGAATGATGCGTGCCAACGTGGTGTCAGCGCCGGTGCCGGTGGCCTTGACTTGAAGGAAGCCACCGTGAGAAATAGTTCCCGCGAACACCTGGTCTGCGGCCGACTTTTCAACCGGGATGGATTCGCCGGTGATGGTGGCTTCGTCAATCGCCCCGGTGCCGCTGATGACCAGCCCATCCACGGGGATCTTGGCACCGTTTTTGACTAGTACGGTCTCGCCCATCTTCACCTCGGTGGCAGGTACCTGAACCTGTTCACCATTGCGCAGGACGACGGCTTGATCAGGAACTACCGCGACCAGCTCGGCGAGAGCAGCGCGGGTTTTATTCATGGTTCCTGCTTCCAACGCGTGGCCTACGGAGAAAAGGAAGGTCACCGCTGCCGATTCCCAGAAGTTCCCAATCAGCACCGCGCCGAGGGCAGCGATAGAGACCAACAGATCAATACTGATGAACTTCACCTGCAGGGCCCGTACCGCGTTCACGCTAATTTTGTAGCCGGCCACGATTCCACCAGCAAGCATCAACGCGTTGGACAGGGTAAATACATGGCCCGTCTCGTGGGAGTGTTCGGTGGCTGCAAACCACCAGCGAGGCGTCAGCGTGGCGTTCCACTGCCCGGCAAACAGGTACTGAACACCGAAGGAGAGAAGAATTAGCAGACCGGAAACCACAGGAATAAACCAGTTTCCGTACCTGAATTTGCCAAGCGCTTTCACGAGCACGCCGACCTTTCTGAATTATCGACAGGAGATTAGAAGGCCGAGACCGCGGACTTATATCCGGCCTTGTCCACAGCGGCAATGAGTTGCTCAACGGAGGTTTGGGCTGGGTCGTGGTCTACCTCAACGCGGCCCGAGGCGAAGTGCCCCTGAACTTTTTCAACGCCTTCTAGTCGGCCAACCTGTTTCTCGATTTTGGATACGCATGAGGGGCAGGAGAAACCTTCGGCACGGAGCAGGGTGTGGGTGCTTGCAGTCGTGTTGGACATGGTGGAACCTTTCGCTCAAAAAAGAGAAGGAGCAATAGTTGGAGGGGATTCCAACCATTGCTCCCGAGCGTATCTATGTGCTGAAATATTGTCCTTGACGTGGATCAAGTGCCTGATTCGCGGAAGTTCTTGCAGGCAAAGCGCCAACTGCCAATGAGCTTGTGCGTTAGTTCGAGCGTGCAGTGAAATGCGCCGAAAGCTGTTGCCGATTACTCGTACCGGTTTTGCGGAATAGCCGCGTCAGCCGAGCCTCCACGGCACTGACCGTAATGAACAATTCTTCGGCGATATCCTTGTTAGTCATGCCTTTTCGAACCATGGCGACCACCTGAGCCTCGTCGGCGGAGAGCATTTTGAAATTCGTGTCCTCCGAGGTGCTCTCGGTGACGTGTGAAAGCTGGGAATCGACGCGTTGCGCCCAACCTAAGGCCCCAATATTCCGGTAGATGGTGCGCGCAATGACAAGCTGCTCGATGCTCTGTTCTTGCCGGCCAGCAGTTCCCAACCGGGTACCGAAGCAGTGGTGGATTCTTGCGAGCTCGAGTTGGCCATCGGCAGGTTGCCACGTATCAAGGAGAGCTTGGAAACGAGCAAGAGAAATATCCCCGGGCAATGCGATTGCTTGAGCGCGAAGTATCAGCATCTTTGCATGCCTGCCCGAAATTCTGGCCATCAACGATTGCGTCGCCCTGAATTCGTTGGCCGCTTCCTGGTCATGATGTGCGCAGGAAAAGGCCTCGATGAGATTCACACAGGTTTCCACGTAATGGATACTGACAATCTCGCCATATGCCAGTTGCGCCTGCTGGAAGTAGGTGATTGCTTCATCAAACCTGGCGCTCATCAGCGCTTGGAGTCCTTGAAGCTCGGTGACGAGTGTGGAGTAGATTGAGGGCAGCTGACCTATAACAAATGGCCGCAAGGCATCCAGGATGGGACCAGCCTGATCGGGACGGGCTTTCATGATCCAATACCACGCGTTGACGATGCTTGGCAGCGGACGCATCAAGTCCACGCTAGGTGAGGCGTTCCAGCGTTCTACCGCGCGTAATGCCCGCGGTACATCATGGGCAGTGATAGCAAATTGGGCTTCGTAGAGCAGCCCTAGGGATTGGTAGACGATCTCGGTACTGGTCCCGTTCAGCACCGGCAAAAGTGCGGTGCGCGCCTGTTCGTGGTAGCCGAGCGTCGAGAGGGCCGAGGCGACAGTCAGGAATGTAATGCCATTAACGTCTGCTGCTTTTCGCTGGATCACCGACTGATAGCTGGACATCACCGACGCCTGATGTCCGGTATACGAATCATGGAGTACTTGCGCGTGTCGGAAACGTGGACTAGGCGCAGATTCAGCTGCAGAAAATAGTTCCCGGGCACGCTGCAAATCTGTGTGTGCTTCGCCAAGCTTTCCATCGAGGCACAGGGCAAGGGCGCTCATGCTCATGAGGTTTGCGCTGAGCGCGAGGTTATTGACGTGGTGCTCTTCCACCGCACTATGGATACTGGCAGTGGGGATGATTGAGCCTTCTATAACGCGTAGTTCTACCTCATGGTTCAGCAACATGAGTTTTTGCTCAGGGGCCAGACTGAAGCCATCAAGATATTTAATATAGCGCCAGGCAATACCTAAGTGTCCACTTCGTCCCAGTTGTTGAATGAATTGAAGGACTTCGGGAGCTGGATGCTCACTATCAAGGCGGGTTAGGGCCCATTCAACGACTTCAATGGCTGCATGGATTAAGCCGTCGTCAACTAGGCGGACGGCACCTCGGATTAGCTGGTGTGAGGGTATCTGCGAATCGTCAGCCCGGCTTTGATGAAATAGCTTGAGTTCTATGGAGTTTGCGGCTTCGGCAATGAGCAGATGCATCTGGCGGCGTTGCATAGAGCCGAGACCCCAAAACAAATGGCTGCGCATGAGGGCATTGGGAAGGTTGAGTAATTCTTGGCTGAATCTCACGACACCGGCGTTGACCAGTTCGCTGACGTCATGCTCCGTGACATCAGGAATTTTTATGGCCACGGCGAATGGCAGCACCGGGCCAATCGCGATGTATTTCAACGCCGTAATCTGCGTTGCGGTAAAGCGCGCTTCCAGAGCGCGCAGTGTGGAAGAGGACTCTATCCGTGCATGGTACGGAAGCGTCAACGGTTCCTGATTCGACTTTTGTGCCTCCGACAAGGAACTCAGGTGCTCGAGCAGAGTCCCTGGGTTTCCTCGAGCAAAGCAAACGAGAATTTCGGCGACGGACTCCTGCAGCTCAAAGACACTTTCGTCTATGGCGATTTGTTTCAGGGTCAGTGAATCCATCATTTCCAGCGGAAAGCGTTGGAAGACGTCGAATGGCTCAGGTACTGTGGCCGAATTAGTGGTTGCGATGAAACTGACCCGGTTGCCTTGAAGCCGGCTTGCAAGGAATCCTAAGATCCTTTGGCTGTCGGGATCCATGAAATCCAAATCGTCAATGAGGAATACCGTGTCTGGTTCAATTTTCTCGGTGAGTTCTTGAAGCAGGGCTATGGCGATTCGATAACGGTCCACCTCAGCATCCGTGGAATCAGGGACGAGTCCGGAGATCTCTGGTGAAAGCTTCAGCGGAATAGCCGAAATAAAAGAGAATAACCCTGATAGCGGCCAAGCCGAATCATGTTTGTTAGAACGGATAAGCCGGTGGGGTTGCCCATCGAGCCGCTGACCAATCTGCTCGAGTACCCAGGATTTTCCCAAGCCGGATCCGCCAGACACGATGGCAACTCTGTCACGGTGCCCTTTCGTGAATTTTCCTAGCTTTTCTAGAAGCACTTGCCTGTTACGCATAGGGGTGACCCGGCCAGAACTGATATCGCCCGGTGGCAGAATGCGGATTTAAAATCAACAAGTCGAGTACCCCCAAGGTACGTAAATCAGGCCCAGAACTGACGAACCTTTGCGAGTGCAGTTAACGCTCCTCAGCGAAACCTCGTCGATCATACTTATGGCCGACTAATCCAACAATACGTTGACATCGGAAATAGGTGAAAAGTATCACGTCGTGTTTCAGAAACTATTTACGGATGTGTTTTCACGTCTTGGATGTATTCTCAACAAAAATAAACTTGGCATACATTCTTACGTCCAGTGGGCACTGAAGGCTTGGTTTCGAGCGCACTGCAGTTGGGGTCTAAGCACTGACATTATTTCCTGGAGCTCGGCACAGAAAAGCTCAAAGTAAGAAAACATGACTTGACCGTGGCAAGGTTTGTTTTCCATGCCATACGGTGTTTGCACATCGAGTTCGACTGGGGAAGACCAGCACACAGCCTGGATACGTTCCAGAATTGACCGCGGAGCGGTCATCACTAAACGGCGCATGTACGCAAGATAGTAGTTGAAGCGTCATCTTTGAAGTATGCGTTTAACGTGGGGTTAACCCCACGTTCCTTTCATCGCTATGGGGTTTTCTATATTCCCCGTCGGATGCACTAGCCAACTTGACATGCACCAGTTCAAGCTTGTTTCAGGACGGACCGACAGTTTGCTGGGCAGGTGTCAACTCACTGTGCACTTTTGGGGGAGTACAGAGGAAACGTTGCGCTGGCCCTGCGCCTGTTCGAAGGAAAGTGGGAGCACCGTAGTATTCTGAACGGTATATTGGAGACTTCTTGGGGGAAGCGTGATGACCGTACTTAATATTCGAGGCAAACTCGGTCTGTCGGAGGTTGTTGATACCGGAGACTCGCCGCAAGAATTTGTAGGCGAGAATCCGCGTATTGACAACAAATTTGAATACGACATCGCAGTGATCGGGTTGGGGCCCGTCGGAGTGCGGACGCTTCACAATCAGTGCATCTCCAAAGAGCGGGTGCTTGGTTTTGATGCCTCTGAGTCCCGACTCGCTGAGGTTTCCAGTGGATCTATGAGTTTATCGTTGCTCGAAAACAAGAGGATCGCCCACGCAATGGGCGCGCAGCTGCTGACGCTGACTGCCGATCCGGAAGAACTTGCTAAAGCTGCAGTGCTGATCATCTGCGTACCCACACCGGTATCTGAAGCCAACGTCCCAGATTATTCGCCTCTGCGTGATGCCTGCGGCCTCGTGGTGAACGCAGTGTCACCAGGTCAGCTCATTGTGCAGACCACGACAACTTACGCAGGTGCTACTCGCGAATTGATTGTGGAACCACTCCGGAATCGAACCTTAGTGCCAGGCATTGATATCCATGTGGCATTCAGCCCGGAACCGGCTAACGTCTCTATCTCCCAGCAGAAAAATATTCATGTCCCACGACTAGTCGGTGGATACACCACTTCCTGCCGAGAAGCGGCAGTGGAGTTTTTCGGACACGGAGTATTCAAGTTCCAGCGTACTTATGGCTTGGAAGCCGCGGAGATGACGAAACTCTTCGAAGCCGCTTTTCACACGGTAAAGACCGCGTTGACCAGCGAATTCGCGCAAGCTTGTACGGAACTCGATGTTCCATTCGAGGAGGTTCTGGAGTCAGTCAATCTAAATCTAGATGCTGTTGCGGGATTCACCGCTGGTTCGGGTGCCGGTGGTTACGAGCTAACCATTGGCCCTCATCATATACTCAACCAATCACAAGCTCATGGTTTACAGCTTCCGGTACTTGAGGCGGCCGTGAAGTCCAATAAACACCGCCCTGCCGCGGTGGTGGAACGTTGCGTGCGAGTGCTCGTGGATTTGGGAAAAGAGCTCTCCGATTCCAAGGTGCTGATCATTGGTTTGTCCAACTACCCGGACACGGCAGACCTGTCTAACTCTCCGGGTCTTGAAATCATGTCGTTGCTGCTTGAGGCTGGTGCGCACGTGGGATTCCATGATCACCACTTTGCCGGTCCAATAACTCTTGGGGATACCCACGTTTCGGGATACCCGAACCCGCACGACTTCGGCGCGGATCTCATCTTCCTAAACACTGCGCACAGCCATGTGGACCTGTCATGGATCAGCATGACGGATACGGTAATTGATGGGACCTATCGGGCCACTGGAATCCTGAACCGGGTGCCGCTCTAAGCATCTCAGCGCAGATTGATCCGTCGGCGTCGGTCGTTTTTCCCGCGCAGGTCGCGGTTTAGTCTGCGGTCGCCTTGGTACAAAATTGTTTCCCAATCCGTAGTTTCCGGAGTAGCTGGGGGGTAAGCCGCGGCCACCGGAGGACTTTTCTTAGGGCTCACGAACAGCCAGGACACCAGTCCGAGCGTCATATCGGACAATGAATTCTTGAAGCCGATATAAGCCCTGATGGCGTAGGCCGCCAAGACGGCGTTCAACGCGGCAAAGACTGCGTTGCCCCAGTTCTCACTGAGCACATCGCGGTATAGCGTGAACAGTGAGAAGAGCACGATTATGTAAGGAACCGCGACGTGTAATGCTGGCGCGGCCGTGCGGTCGCGCACCTTGGGAGTTCTGGCGAAGGGAATCTTCTCTCCGGTGAAAGCCTGCTGAACGGATTTAAGCACCCCAGCCATATTCACCGGTAGCAGCACAAGATTAAAGCCGTAGATGCGGAAGATATCGCTGAAGCGGTGCCCGGAATCACGAAGATCGCTGCCCATGCAGAGGAAGTAGGGAACGGCCGCAGCGAATATCAATGGACTGAGCAGACGGCTGTCGTATGGGTAGGCCAGGAGGAAGATCAGCCCAACGCTGGCCCAGGCAATGGAAGACATGTAGTTGACCCGGAGCAAGATCTCGCGTAATCGCAGGGGATTGCGCTGCAGCCGCCGCTCGCGCGCCTGCCTCCAGAGTTTGGGCATGATCAGCAACCCGCCGTTGGCCCACCGTCGGCGCTGCACCACTAGCGAGCCGAAATCAGGCGGGGTAGCGCTGTAACTCAGCCGCTCGGGGTAGTTGCTCAGAGCCCATCCATGGGCACCCAGATCAATGCTTGATTCAGTATCCTCAATCACCGTGCGGTCCTGAATATACGTATGGATCTCATAGCCGCCCACGGTGTTCACCTGGGCGATATCCTGCAGTGCCTCCTTGCGGATCACCGCATTCGCACCGACCCAGAACGTGGCGTTGTAGAGGGTCTTGCCCTGATGCAGGATGTGCTGGATGTCGGTCGTTGCACCTGCGATCCGCTCAATGCGGGTCGGGGCACCTCGGAAGGAAGAATAGGGTGTCTGAGTCACTGCAACGCGCGAGTTCTCCTCCGATTCAAGGAAGTACACCAAGCGCAGGCAGTAATCGCGCAGCAGGATTGAGTCAGCATCCAGCGTCAGTAAGTAGGTGCTGTCCGGGATGCTGATCAGGCCCTCAACGTTGGTGTGCTGGCCCTGTGGGGCATATTCACGCAAGATCAGAGCGTCGCCGCGCTGCTCGGGAAGCCATTGCTTGCCCATCAGAGAAATATAGGAATTGAGATTCATCGCCTTATTGGCTTCCTGGGAGAGACTCGCGTAACGCTTGCGCTCGAAGTTCACCAGTTGCGCGTTGAAGATGCGCACCAGCCGCAGGTGCAGTTCCTCCATCCGGGAAGTGTCCGGCACGGAATCCTGGGCGTGAGCTGCCTCCAGTGCCAGCAGGGTCAACCGCAGCTCGCGGGAGAGCCCCATGAGCACCGAATCGACGAAGAACTCCTCGACATGGTCGCTGACAGTTTCAGCTTCAGCCATGGCTTCCAGCCACTGAGCGCACCAGCGGTAGCTGGAAATCAATTCTTCCAGCAGGCGGTGAGACTCGCTATGGTCCGCCTGACGGAAGGAATCCAGCGCCGATTGAGTGCGTGCCAACGGCTCCTGCAACGCACGCTGAATCTCCCCGGTCAGCTCGCGGGTAAGCTCCAGTTTTTGTGCAACCGTCTCATCGCGAGGAAATGGGTCGTCATCGATCAGCAGGACCACACGAATCGCCGGAAATTCCTGAAGCGCAGCAGACCACAGGGTGCCCCGCACCACGGCAGGTTCTTCAGCATAGCTGGGCACCAATACGGTAATGCTTTCGCGGTGGTCGCGGAAATGCCGGTCCAGTTCCCCGCGCGGCACACGCCGGTGGGCAGCGAACCGGTTCAGCGCGCCCTGCCGCGCGGTGAGGTACATCAATGCCGAGAAGGTCAGCAGCGTGACCACCAACAGGTAGAGGACAGCTTCGAATTGGAATCGGAACCCCACGCCTGGATTATTTGCCAACTCCCGCAGGATGGTGCTGACCACGTAGGAGAACCACGCGGCGATAGTCGTCACAATGGCCACGCGGCCCCAGGCCAGTTTGCGGCGCGAGGGGGCTGGATGGACTATCGGCAAAGGGTCGGAGCGTTTTTCCGAACCCCACTGCCGACGTCTGCCTGCGGCAGCCTGCTGGGCATCATTTTTGACAGAGCTCATGCGGGTTCCTTCGCGAGATGATGAATCGATACTGAGCACGTAGCTCGTGAGTCAGATAATGCCAGCTCAAAAATCGTCACCCAGCTGGCGGGGCTACCTCAGGCACGCAGGCGCTGCGTAATTGGCACAATTCTAACGCATGGGGATACGATAAACCGGCGGGTGCGAACTGACGCCCTCGAATCATGCTGAGGCGGGGTTCAGGCGTTGCCTGCAGATGCCCGCCTGCGTCCGGCTAGTCAGCGATTTTCTTCTTTGCTCCTCCTAAGGGGACCACATGGCTTTACAGTTTCAAGGTCGACGCCTGTCGCCAGTTCGGGTGCTCATAGTGGCGGCGGTCATCGCTGCGTTGGTTGCCGGCGGACTGGCCTACTGGCATCGCGCCAACGACAGCGCCGCCGCGGCGGATGCCGACCAGTGGTTCGGTGCCTATGTGGATGCCACCTCCACGCCTTTTTATGACATCGGTGCATCCGCGGCTCCGGAGCAGCGGGTGGTTCTCGGTTTCGTGGTCGCAGATCCAGAGGATGACTGTGCCCCCTCATGGGGCGGTTACTACTCAATGGACGAGGCCGCTGAAGTCTTTGACCTGGATCGCCGTGCCGCGCGGGTTAATGCCGCCGGTGGCCAGATCGTCGTATCGACCGGGGGACTGCTCAATGATGAGCTCGCCACCGCATGCAAAGATCCGGCGGCTACAGCTGCCGCCTACCGCGCAGTGCTGGATCGCTACCAATCCACCACGTTGGATCTGGACATTGAAGGCGATGACCTGAGTGACGCTGAGGCCGGCCAACGCCGGGTCGAGGCTGTGCTGCAGCTCCAACAAGACACAGATTTCCAGCTCTGGCTGACGCTGCCGGCGGCAACCTTCGGACTCGCCCCGGAAGGAGTGGCCGAGGTGCAGCGCATGCTGGATGCCGGGGTGCGGATCGACGGGGTCAACTTGATGACGATGAACTTCGGGCAGACCCGGGAAAGCGGCCAGTCGATGGCAACGGCGTCAATTCAAGCCGCACAAACTGCACATCAGCAACTTGACGAGTTGTATCAGGCCAAGGGGCAGAAGCTGGGCGAACGGTCGCTGTGGCGCAAAATCGGGGTGACACCGATGATCGGCCAGAATGACCTGCTTGGTGAGGTGTTCAGCCTGGAAGATGCCGTGGAGTTGAACCGCTTCGCGCTGGCGCAGGGCGTAGGCCGGGTCTCCTTCTGGTCTGCTAACCGCGATGCCGGCTGCGGGGAGACCTATCCGGATCTGAACAGAGTCTCCAATAACTGCAGTGGCGTAGCACAGGATACCGGGCAGTTCGCGTCGATCTTGTCAGCCGGCCTGGGGCAGCAAACGCCGGCGGTCGCACCTTCCCTGAAGTCATCTGGAGAGAAAGCGCCCGTGGAGACGGCAATTGCAGATGATCCGGACGCCAGCCCTTATCCGATCTGGAATGCCCAGTTCGCCTATGTCAAGGGCGACCGGACCGTCTGGCGCAAGAATGTTTACGAAGCCAAATGGTGGAACCAGAATTCGGCGCCAGATGCCCCCGCAGGAAAAGACCAGCCCCAACCGTGGAGTCTGGTGGGCCCGGTGCTGCCGGGAGACAAGCCTGCCGCGGTGCTCGAAGCTCCGGCAGGCCTGTACCCGAGCTGGTCCCCGGAGAAGGTCTACACCAAGGATGACCGGGTGCTTTTCGAAGGCCGCGTGGTTCAGGCCAAATGGTGGAATACGGCGCAGTCACCGGAAGCAGCCCTGCAAGGATCCACCGATTCGGCATGGATGGTCCTGGACAACGCGACGGTGCGAAAGCTCATTGATAAGAAACCTGCCAAAACACCTTCTGCACCAAGCAAAGCCAGTGCTACGTCTCCGGCTGCGGAGAACTAGCACCGGCTTTGCCGCTGCGCCTAGTTTTCTGGGTCCGCCAGGTACGCGAGGGCTTCATCCATGTCGGTGACATACGCCGCCAAGCCGGCATTGGTCAGATCCGCCATCATGAACCCTGCCAGTACTCGGTCCACACGGCTCTGGCCCAGTAAAGCCAGTCGGGTGGAAGTGCGCGCAGCGCTGACCCGAGTGGCTACGCCGGGGCACACATCGACCAACCCGCTCACGTGGACTACCGCACGGATGCCACCAACCTGGTTCTCGGCCAGCAGAAAACTGGCGATCTCCTCGAAGAGTTCCAGATCAAGAGTTGTTCCCGGCGCGAAAGCGATTTCGCGTATACGGTCGCCGAGATAGCTCGCTGTCCATAGTGGTACTGCGCTTTGGCCCGGATGCGCTTCGAGTGGTTGAGTGATCATCTGTCCCCAAGTGTGATCCCAGCCCGCTGCTCTACGTGGTCTATGCCAACGATGAGATGCGGGTCACTAATAATTCTCCTGCTTAGTCTATCCGAAAGATTACCAAGATTTTACCCGAGTCCCATCGGCTCGTAGGCGCCTGGTTTACCATAAAAATAGCCTTGGAAATGCGTGGCTCCCAAGGCGATAAGCGCATGCGCCTGCTGCGCGGTTTCCACGCCCTCCACCGTGCAGTCAAGCTCGCATGCCGCGGCCAGATCGAAAATCGAGCGCAAAATAGCGCGCTGCCGCGCGCTGGTTTCCACCTCGGTATTCAGCGATCGATCGATTTTCACCCCGGCAACCGGCAGTTTGCTGAGATAGCCAAAGGACGAGTATCCGGCTCCGAAATCGTCGATATACACCCTGACTCCCATCTGCTTCAGTGCCATGAGGGTATATAGCTCCAGCTTGCCATCTGAGATGTAGCGTTCCTCGGTAACCTCGATAACCAAACAGTCAGCGGGAACTTCATAGCTGCGCAGCAGGCCCTTGATCAGGTCGGGGAAGGCGAGATCACAGAGTTCTGCCGGAGTCACATTCACTTGGACACGGAAATCGCGTGTCACCTTGCCCGCTGCGTGCCAAGCGGCCAAATCTGCCAATGCCCCGGAGAGTATTCGTGCGGTAACTTTGTTTGAGATGCCTGCCGCCGCCGCCAGCGGCAGGAATTCCAACGGTGACAGCACCCCCAGCTCGGGATGCGCCCAGCGCGCCAGTGCCTCCACAGCCACGTGCGCACCGGTGCTGGCGCAGATGATGGGCTGATAGACCGGGAAGATGTCCCTGCAATCCAGTGCGTCGCGCAGCTCTGAGCTGAGTTTTGCCTTCTGACGGCGTTCGTAGAGCATATACTGCTCGAATTGCTGAACCTTGTCCTGGCTGGAGTTGCGCTTGGCGACGTACATGGCGGTATCCGCCTGCTCAACCCATTGGTCTTCGCTCTGCCCAGGATTGCTGGCGCAGAAACCAATGCTCCCACCGGGAGTGATCACCGATGAGTCCAGGTCTATGGGCTCCTGCAGGACTTCGAGGATGCGCTGGCCCAGTGATTTAGCGGACACGATATCCACGTGCGCAAGAATTGCGAACTCGTCGCCTCCCAGACGGGCCGCGAGGTCGCCGGGGCGCGTATGCGCTTCCAGCCGCCGTGCTACTTCCTTGAGCACTGTGTCTCCGGCATTGTGCCCATGGGTGTCGTTAATATGCTTGAAGAAATCCAGATCCAGCAGGAAGAGGACAGCAGCAGGCTCACCGCGCTGCAGGGATTCGTGATGGGCGCGCAGCTCGCGCAGGATCGCCGCTCGATTTGCCAGTCCGGTGAGGGTATCGGTGTAAGCCAGTACTTCCAGGCTTGAACTGGCGCGTTCAAGCATTGCGGTGCGCTGATCTACGCGGTGCTCTAAGGCCTCGTAGGTGTCTCCGAGGCGGGCTGCCATGGCTCTGATGCCGACAATGATCGCATCCACATCGTCGCGCAGCACACTGGGGGAGAGCGACACTGAGAAGTCCCCGGCAGAGATGCTCACTATCGCATCGACGATCTGCTGAATCCGCGGGTCAGTATTCTCCGTCACGGGCACCACCTTGGGTTGGGGTTTGCTGGTGCGTCCATTGAGCGACGTATTGCTGCTTGTCCCTCGCTACCGACTGGCGGCCGGTGGACGCAGCAAGGTCAGCCCACCACTGGTACAGCGGTACCAGATGCTCGCCGGATCCGGAATAGTGCGCGGTAAAATCCTCAAGCAACACCGTGGCCCGCTCTGAATCCCCATCCAAGGCCGCAAGCCGGGACTGGGTCATACGTAATCCCATCCGGTCCAGATCTCCGGCCTCAATCAGCTCAAATGCCGTTTCGGCGCGCTGCAGGCAGTCGTGCGTCGCCGAATCGGCGATACCCGCTTGCAAGCGCATCTCGGTGGAGGCGCGGTTGAACCGTGCCCAAAGCAACATGTCTTTCGCGGGGCTGAGCAATGTCGCGGCGCGATCATGATAATGCAGTCCAAGTTGCGGTTGGTTGACCATGAATGCCAAGTTGCCAAGGGTCCAATAGGCTTTACCCTGCTCGTGGGAATCGATAACCAGGTGCAGACATTCATCGAGCTGGCCGTGCAGCTGCCACGCCTGCCCGAAGTCCCCACTTTCCACCAGAGCGGCAATGAGCACTTGGTAAACCTGTACCCGCAATGGTGATTCTGCCGGAAAGTTTGTGCTTTGCTTGCGAGCCTTGCTTGCCATTTCAAGTGCGGCTTGCGTCTGCCCGAGGCAACGCTTCGCGGTGGAGGACTTGCATAGTGCTTCAACGTGCAGATCCGCGCGCTGGAGCAGGTTCGCGGTGTGGGTTAATTCTGTGGCGAGGGCATCCATGAATTCATAGTCATCAGCTTCATGCGCTGCCGAGCAGAGTGCTTCTTGGACCAGCCAGGCGGTCCCCGGGTCGACCGTCGGGGAGAGCTGCGTGAGCAGCTGCTTGCCGAGTTTGAGCACCGCTTCATAGTCTTCTGCGTGCACCTTCTGCAGGAGTCGGGAAACCGACATCTGCACCGAGGCTGCTGGGAGTATTTGATCCACGGAATCAGTATCGCATTATTGGCGGAGCACTTGTTGCCAGTGACTGGAAACACTAAGATGGTCTGCGGCGCACAGCAATTTTCGCAGCGTGCCGTGGCTAGCAGCCGCTTTTCAAAAGCGAAGGATCGCACCCTCAATGAAGAAGATCAAGAAAATTGCAGTTTTGTGCGCAGCGGCGCTGGCATTGGTAATTGGCGTCGCCGCCAATACCTCGCAGGCCTCCGACACCGATGCCGGAGGCCTATGGCCATATAAGGCTCAGGTCACTAACCCAGCTGGCGGACTTTGGCCTTACTAAGCCGGGAAATGCAGCACTGCTGAGTTCGCTGTGTCTTTGAGAAGAGACGGCAGTAAAGCAAGCTGAAATCACCGGAGAAATTCGCGCACAGCGCGGGAATGCCTCCGGTGATTTTTGTTTTGCCGTTCGCCAGCCACTCAGCGCGGCGAAGGAACTATTTAAACGAAGCTTTCGGTGCCCTCGATGGTATTCATGAAGTGATCCATAAAATCAGCGAAATCCCGCGCATCAATTTCTTGATCGATGACCGCGCCAACGCTGACCGCATCATCAACATGCACGTCAATGCTTGGGGTATCGGGGATAGCAAAACGGAAGACGCGACCGGTAGAAGTCGCCACCTCATAGCCACCATCATTGAGCAACGCCAACTGAACGACGTTGGTGTTGTTAATCGTGATAGCCGCTTCCGAAGCAGAGAGGTCGCTGGAAGTAATCGGAGCGAGGACCAATTCCGCTGGCTGACGTCGATATCCAATGACCTTCAAGCCTCCCGAGCCGGCGATGCCGGTACCTGCCACCAGGTTATAGCTGGCGAAGTTTGGGATCTGTGAGTCAAAGGCCTCATGGAGGAGGCGCTTGACGTGGTCGGTAGGATTTTCGTCTGGGCGTGGGTCCATATCTTCCACTCTACCGACTTTGATGGACAAATTGACCAGTCTCCTCGCATAGCGAAATATGTCATTGTCGCGTCATGGGTTGTCCAATTGGTCATATTGACTACTAGAATCTCAAATATGAGCCAGGATACAGCCCCAGATATCAAACCACGTTCACGTGTGGTCACCGATGGTATCCACGCTGCCCCAGCACGCGGCATGTTGCGTGCGGTCGGCATGGGAGACGATGACTTCGCTAAACCGCAAATCGGCATTGCCAGTTCGTGGAATGAAATTACTCCTTGTAACCTTTCGCTGAACCGCTTGGCGCAAGGCGCCAAAGAAGGTGTTCACGCCGGGGGAGGGTTCCCCATGCAATTCGGCACTATCTCGGTCTCCGATGGCATTTCCATGGGCCACGAGGGAATGCACTTTTCGCTGGTTTCCCGCGAAGTCATTGCCGACTCGGTAGAAACCGTCATGATGGCCGAGCGCCTCGACGGTTCGGTATTGCTAGCCGGCTGTGACAAGTCGCTGCCGGGCATGCTGATGGCCGCGGCCCGGCTCAATCTTTCCTCGGTATTCCTTTACGCCGGTTCCATCATGCCTGGCTGGGTCAAGCTCGAAGATGGCACCGAAAAAGATGTCACCCTGATTGACGCCTTCGAAGCCGTGGGTGCTTGCGCCGCAGGCAAGATGAGCGAAGAAGACTTGGGCCGTATTGAACGTGCCATCTGCCCGGGCGAAGGCGCCTGCGGCGGCATGTACACAGCCAACACCATGGCATCCATTGGCGAGGCACTGGGCATGTCCCTGCCCGGCTCGGCTGCCCCGCCATCCCCGGACCGCCGCCGCGACATGTTCGCGCACAAGTCCGGCGAGGCCGTGGTTGAAATGCTGCGCAAGGGCATCCGTGCCCGCGACATCATGACTAAAAAAGCCTTTGAAAACGCCATTGCCGTCATGATGGCCTTTGGTGGTTCCACCAATGCGGTGCTCCATCTGCTGGCCATTGCCCGCGAAGCCGAGGTTGAACTGAGCCTGTCAGACTTCAACCGCATTGGTGACAAGGTTCCGCACCTAGCGGACCTGAAGCCATTTGGCCGCTACGTGATGAATGACTTGGACCGTATCGGTGGTGTGCCGGTGGTTATGAAAGCGCTGCTGGATGCTGGACTGCTGCACGGGGACTGCATGACCGTCACCGGTAAGACGATGGCAGAAAACTTGGCGCATATTGCTCCACCAGATCCAGACGGCAAGATCCTTCGCGCGGTGGACAATCCGATCCACAAGACCGGCGGCGTGACGGTGCTGCATGGTTCGCTGGCGCCGGAAGGTGCTGTGGTGAAGTCCGCAGGCTTTGATGCTGACGTTTTTGAGGGTACCGCCCGCGTGTTTGAACGCGAGCAGGGTGCACTGGCGGCATTGGATGCTGGCGAAATTCACGCAGGGGACGTAGTGGTCATCCGCTACGAAGGGCCTAAGGGTGGTCCGGGGATGCGCGAAATGCTTGCCATTACCGGTGCCATCAAGGGCGCGGGACTAGGCAAGGATGTACTGCTGCTGACCGATGGGCGCTTCTCCGGAGGAACCACCGGTTTGTGCATTGGACACGTCGCTCCGGAAGCCGTTGACGGCGGGCCAATCGCCTTCGTCAAGGACGGGGATAAGATCCGCGTGGATATTGACGCGCGCAGCTTTGACCTGCTGGTTGATCCTGCCGAGCTGGAAGCTCGCAAGGTCGGCTGGGAACCACTACCGGCAAAATTTTCCACCGGCGTGCTCGGCAAGTACGTCAAACTAGTCAACTCGGCGTCAACCGGCGCCTACTGTGGCTAAGCAGAACTTGTAAAAGTCATTGGTTGGACGCCAACGCGTCCAACCAATGGACATTCATCTCATATAATGAGATGATAGGGGTCTCCAGTTGCTCTTTCCCTCCGGGTGGAGAAAACTAGAGATATGCAAACAACCGTCGAGGTTCTACTAGTTATCAGGCGCGAAGCCTGAAACGTTGTCCACTAGGACAGAACGTCGGTAACGCGCCAGCCCCCTTTCGTCAACAGTGACGGCCGCGGGGCGTTTTTTATGCGCTAACGAAGAGATAGAAAAGGAAAGGGTCCCGATGAGCAATTCAACACCAGCCAATCCGGCCTCGGTTGCGAAGTCAATCAATCGATCAAAGGATGCCGCCACCGCTGTCTCTTCCGTCGTGGAAGCTTCGAACCCGGTACAGGGTCCGAATAATATCGTCGCTCCCACAAAGATGACGGGGTCACAAGCCATCGTCCGCTCGTTGGAAGAACTAGGCGTCAAGGACGTCTTCGGATTACCAGGTGGGGCCATCCTTCCCACCTATGATCCACTAATGGATTCGACCAAAATTAATCACATTTTGGTTCGCCATGAACAGGGTGCAGGCCACGCCGCACAGGGTTACGCCATGGTTTCCGGTGAAGTGGGCGTTTGTATCGCCACCTCCGGTCCAGGTGCAACCAACCTCGTCACCGCGCTAGCAGATGCCAACATGGACTCGGTTCCCATGGTGGCAATTACCGGCCAGGTACACAGCGCATTTATTGGCTCGGACGCGTTCCAAGAAGCGGACATTGTTGGCATCACGATGCCAATTACCAAGCACGCTTTTCTGGTGACAAATCCGGAAGAAATTCCACGAGTTATGGCAAGTGCCTTCTACCTCGCACAGACCGGACGTCCCGGTCCGGTGCTGGTAGATATCACCAAGGATGCCCAGCAGGGGGACATGACGTTCTCCTGGCCGCCAAAGGTGGACATCCCTGGTTACCGCGTGGTGACCAAGGGGCATAACAAGCAGCTGCGCGAAGCCGCCAAGCTGATCGCCAGCGCAAACCGTCCGGTACTCTACGTGGGTGGTGGCGTGATCAAGGCCAACGCGCATGAGGAGCTGAAGGCTTTTGCCGAGTTCATCAACGCCCCGGTGGTCACTACCCTGACCGCACGCGGCGCGTTCCCGGACAGCCACGAACAGCACGTCGGTATGCCTGGCATGCACGGCGCGGTGTCCGCGGTGACCGCCTTGCAGCAATCAGACCTGCTGATTACTCTGGGCGCACGTTTTGATGACCGCGTCACCGGGGTGCTCCCATCCTTCGCTCCTAACGCGAAGGTGATTCACGCCGATATCGACCCGGCGGAAATTTCAAAGAACCGCACCGCGGATGTGCCAATTGTTGGCTCGCTGGATGAAATTATTCCGCAGCTGCAAGAAGCCTGCACTACGCGTTTTGAAACCGATGAGCCACAGGATCTCACCGGCTGGTGGGCATTGCTCAACCGCCTGCGTGAAACCTACCCGATTGGCTACACCGAAACCCATGATGGGCTTTCGGCTCCACAGAACGTGATTGAACGGATCGGCGCACTCACCGGCCCCGAGGCGGTCTACGTGGCCGGCGTGGGCCAGCACCAAATGTGGGCGGCGCAGTTCGTGAAATATGAGCGTCCGCGCTCATGGCTGAACTCCGCAGGCCTTGGCACCATGGGCTACTCGGTACCCGCAGCAATGGGCGCCAAGGTGGCTCAACCAGACCGTGTGGTGTGGGCGATTGACGGAGACGGCTGCTTCCAGATGACCAACCAGGAGCTGGCTACCTGCGTAATCAATCAGATCCCCATCAAGGTCGCCATCATCAACAACTCCTCGCTGGGCATGGTCCGCCAGTGGCAGACGCTGTTCTACAACTCGCGCTACTCCAACACCGATTTGAACACCGGTCACGGAACCGCACGAGTCCCGGACTTCGTAAAGCTGGCAGATGCCTACGGTTGTGTGGGCTTAAGGTGTGAACGCGACGAGGACATCGACGCAACCATCCAAAAAGCCTTGGAAATCAATGATCGTCCGGTAGTGATTGACTTTGTGGTCTCCGCTGATTCCATGGTGTGGCCAATGGTCCCGTCCGGAGTGAGCAATGATCAGATTCAGATTGCTAAGGGCATGACCCCAGTCTGGGAAGAGGAGGACTAGAACATGGCAAAGCATACGCTGTCGGTACTTGTCGAAGACGTTCCCGGCGTACTCACCCGAGTAGCCAGCCTCTTCGCCCGCCGCGCATTCAATATCCATTCACTTGCGGTGGGTCCCACCGAAATTGAGGGAATCAGCCGCATGACCGTGGTGGTTGACGCCGAAGGCGACTCCCTGGAGCAGGTCACCAAGCAGCTGAACAAGCTGATCAACGTCATCAAGATCGTGGAGCTGCTACCGGAAACCTCGGTGCAGCGCGATCACATCATGGTTAAGGTCCGCGCAGACGCGGCAACGCGCCTGCAGGTGACCCAGGCCGCTGAGCTCTTCCGCGCCTCGGTGATCGACGTGGCCCAGGATTCCCTGGTCATCGAGGCTACCGGCAATGCCGGGAAGATCGATGCACTGCTGGCGGTCCTTGAACCATTTGGCATCCGCGAGATTGTCCAGGCCGGTACCTTGGCCGTGGGACGCGGATCCAAATCGATGAGCGACAGGGCACTGAAAACCCTTTCCGCCTAAGCACCACCAAATACACTTTTAATAACAAACTTCTTTGTCGAAGAAAACCTAAGGAGAAATCACAGTGGCTGATATGTACTACGAAGACGACGCGGATCTTTCAATCATCCAGGGCAAGAAAGTCGCAGTCATTGGCTATGGCTCCCAGGGTCACGCACACGCACTGAGCCTGCGCGACTCCGGCGTAGAGGTCATCGTTGGCCTGGCCGAGGGCTCGAAGTCCCGCGCCAAGGCAGAAGCCGAAGGCCTGAAGGTCGCCACCGTGGCAGAAGCCGCCAAGTGGGCAGACGTCATCATGATCCTGACCCCGGACCAGGTCCAGGCTCAGGTTTACGCCGAGTCGATCTCCGAGCACCTCGAAGAGGGCAACGCCCTGTTCTTCGGCCACGGCTTCAACATCCGCTTCGGCTTCATCAAGCCACCAGCAAACGTTGACGTGGCACTGGTTGCTCCGAAGGCTCCGGGTCACACCGTGCGCCGCGAATTCGAAGCCGGCCGTGGTATTCCTGACCTGATCGCCGTGGAGCAGAACTTCACCGGTGGCGCCAAGGAACTGGCACTGTCCTACGCAGCTGGCATCGGTGGCACCCGCGCCGGCGTCATCGAGACCACCTTCACCGAAGAGACCGAAACCGACCTGTTCGGTGAGCAGGCAGTTCTCTGCGGCGGTACCTCGCAGCTCGTACAGTACGGCTTCGAAGTTCTGACCGAAGCTGGCTACAAGCCAGAAATCGCTTACTTCGAGGTTCTCCACGAGCTGAAGCTGATTGTTGACCTGATGTGGGAAGGTGGCATCGCCAAGCAGCGCTGGTCCATCTCCGACACCGCTGAGTACGGCGACTACGTCTCCGGCCCACGCGTGATCACCCCAGAGGTGAAGGAAAACATGAAGGCTGTACTGGCTGATATCCAGTCTGGTGCTTTTGCTACCCGCTTCATGGAAGACCAGAAGGCCGGAGCTCCAGAGTTCAAGGCACTGCGCAAGAAGGGTGAAGAGCACCCAATCGAGACCACCGGCCGCGAACTGCGCTCGTTGTTCTCCTGGATCTCGGATTCCTCGTCGGATGACTACGTGGATGGTTCTGTAGCTCGCTAAGCTACGGTTACACCCGTAATCACCAGCAAATAAAATGAACTCGGCTGCTTCCTTTAGGGGAAGCAGCCGAGTTCGTTTTTATGTCATGCACCGAGTGATACTGGCTTGACGAGAAGTGTTAGATCTTTGACGCGCGGTAGCCGGCCTTGCGAGCATCGGCAGCGGTCTTGAAGCACTCTTCGGGCTTGGTGATGTTGTAGAAGCGCTGGCCCTTCACGTGGTACTTCCACTCACTATTGCTGCCGGTACGGTTTCCTTTCACCGGGTAGCCAGCGGGACAATTCTTGACCTTGCCGTTCATCTCCACTGACTTCTTGGTCGAAGCCTTCTTGACCAGCAGGGTCTGGGTCTTCTTAACAGTCGAGGTCTTGCCCTTGAGCTGGTATCTAACCGAGGTGGTGACCTTGTACGTACCGGCTGCAAGCTTGACCGACTTCTTGTTCTTGGCCACGGACTTCTTGCCCTTGGTCACGCTCAAGAGCGCGGACTTGATCTTGACGTTTTTTGCCTTGGAATAGCTGGGCTTGATGGTTGCCTTCGCTGAACCCTTGACCGTTTTAGTCCCGATCTTCTTGATGGAGACGGCCGGGGTTTTCTTGGCGGCGGCGACACTAATGGTCTGAACAGCAGACGGCTGCGAACTAGCAGTAGCCGCGGTGACACCTGAAAAGGCGAGTGCGCCGGTTGCGATGATAGCAAGGGCGCGTTGAGCGAGTTTATTCAATTTTTCCCCAATGAAATTTCGGTGCGAGTACGGGGCTCCGTGGCCCCGAAATCTGATTCTAATATGAGAATCTGCCAGAAAGTACAAGACTCGTATAAAGATGTCGTTTAATCGTGACTTTTGAGGAAAACGCAAAATGATTCCCTTCCCGCAAGGGGAAGGGAATCATTTGAGAAGCAAGGCGAGAGCTTAGTGGTATGGATCGGCGAAGCTGAAGTCAAGCAGTCCGTTGAGGTAATCACCGTAACCGCTCTTGGCGAGCGTCAATGCCCGCTGGCGCAGCTGTTCATTGTCGATAAATCCCTGGCGCCACGCGACTTCCTCTGGAACACAGATCTTAGCCCTTGGCGGGCCTCGATGGTGCGCACAAAGTTTGAGGCGTCGTTCAATGATTCGAAGGTTCCGGTGTCCAGCCACGCGGTACCGCGAGCCAGAACGTTGACGTTGAGCTTTCCTTCGTCCAGGTCGAACTGGTTGATAGAGCATGGGCCCGTTAGTCCTATAGGCGTGTATGGGCCGTCGAAAGCTGCAGGTGAGCTTCGTGCACTAGCCGCTCCTAACTTATCTTTAATTCGAAGCAGTTTGGTTGTAGGCTGTGGTGCAAACTTTGTCACGACAATGAAGAATCTCGCACAAAATCGGGTGGATCTAACTGCCGTTGACGATCAGATTGGCCAGCTTTCCTTTGCGGATGATCTAGCCGAAGCGATTCTTCATCTGTTGGGAACGCGAGCTCCTGCAAGAACCGATAGTTTCCAAACATCTGGAGTCCCTTTGAGCTGGTTCCAGATTGCGCTACGGGTGTTTGAACTGAGCGATGAAGATTCTAAAAGTGTAGTATTCACAAATACTAAAGATTTCGCAAAATCATGGGAAGCCTTGGCACTTCGTCCCTGGTGAAGTGTTTTGAATACGAACAAACTGATTTCTACGGGTTTGTTCCTCAAAACCAGCTTGTACGACTCGCAGAATAATTAGGCAAGAAGTATCTTACGTTGCTCAGAAATAACTGAAGTGGTTTGACTTCCGGAAAGGCACAAACTTCGTAACGAAGATTGTAGTACCTGTTTCGGCTAGAATTGAGAAGATTGATCTTGGAGCTTGAAAAGGGTTTGGGGAAACCATTTTCAAGTATTATCGGAATAGAATTTGTACGGCTTGGGGGAGTCGATGGGATACAACTATACGAATGATGAGCGTCGCGATGCGTGCATTATTGTGTGTGAGCAAATTACGATTTTGGGTGAAGCAGCCGGATTCGTAGAGCCAGTAGTTAGTCTTGCTCGTAAAGTGGCGGAACGGATACTTTGTACCGACTCCAATGGATGTTTGGTTTTGGGCGCATTCGGCAGCGGGCACCGCGAATCCGTCGAATTGCTTGTGGATGCGATGGCCGGCAGCTTACAAATAGTGCGCATGGTGGGCACTGAATTTGGCCAGAATGTTCCCTTCGGTGCGCTCTTGGCTTTGCTTGAGCCCGCCGATGAATCTGTTGATGTCGAAGTTGGTCAACTGGTTAGGTATTTTAAACGCCGGCTAGCTGAACAACAAACTCTGTTTGTACTCGAACAACCTGTGTTGATTGATCAGGGCAGCCTACAAGTAGTGGCCCATTTGGTATCGTGTGGCGCTGCGAGCTTAGTTATAGCCACAGAAACACTAGTGGCTATTCCTCCGGAACTTCGAGTATTGTGCCGTTCGGGAGCAGTTTCATTTTTGGAACAACAACCAGCTTCGCGACAACAACTCTCACGGTTTACCCAGGCTAAATACGGGTGCGTACCATCACCATTGGCAATTGACTATTTGTGGCGTTTGAGCCTAGGAAACGTCGGCTGGTTCGCAGAAATCTTGCGCAGTGCGTTGAGCTGTGGTTCTCTCAAGATCAGGGATCACACTCTTGTCGTGACTGACATACCCTTAGAGCCGCTGACCGAGCTGAGACTACTAGGTACAACACTCGGCGGGATGATTCCCCAAAAAGATCAAGAATCATTCTGGGTACAGATACTTGACAACTCGATCATGGACATCAGCGAGTTTCCTGTGGGGTTGAAAAACACTTTCGGTGCCATCGGATACCTAAACCTCGATTACGAGCAGCCGCAAACTGCTCATGCACGTCTGGCACTCCTCCGGTCTTGCTTGCTTCCAGAGCAGGGGGTCGTGATGGAAGACGTTTTGGGTATAGGCGCGTCGTGGAGCTGGCTGTCTGAAAACGCTGTACTAGATGTTGCGGATCTTGGGAGAATCCACGCTGGAACTGAAGCTTTTCTTGAACTTGATCCGACGCTGAAGGAGGAAGAGGCTCAGATAGATAAAGCCATAAATACTGCCTTGGAATTGCTGGCGCGTGAGCAGTTCTCCCCGCCGTACGCACACCGAACAATGGAAGCTATTATTGAGAATCTCCTGATCAGGGGAGAACTCAGTAAACTCGAGGATGTATTATCTTACGCTGAGGACACTGGTATTTCATGTGTGAAGTCGGCAGTATTGGTGAAACTGGCTAACTTCTTGAACGAAATGCTCAAGGGCAGGGTTCATGAAGCTATTGCAGAATTAGAGGGACTCTATGAGCAGTCCTGTGCGTTAAATTCTGGACCGTATCAAAGTGCAATCCTGTCACTGTATCGAGCAGTGTGCGGCGAACCACTGCGTATTTCAGATGATTGCGGGAAAGATACAGAGCAAGATGGGTTATTTGGCACCACCTGTAAATTAGTGGCGTACATGATCAGTAGTGATGCACGGGTCGAATATCGATTACTGTCTGTCCAACGCATTGCACGTTTCCAAGAAAATAAACTCCTAGCAGAATTCACGAAATTACTCTTACAGTCACGTGCGAACAACGCGTCAGAAACCTCGCTCAAGACTCCTCATACGAATCTTGTGACAGGTTCAACGGGAGACAAAATTGTGCCCCGTAGCGGTTTAGAAGAATCCCTTGAGATATCGGCGCGTCGAATAGCGCAGTTATTTGCGGACTATTCTGTGTGGCTGAACATGGCCGGGTTCACAGCACAAATTGAAACTTCACTGCAAGCGCTCGAAAGTGACGGGGTAGTCGTTGCCCTGCATGCTGTCTCGGAATCGCCAAAGGGCTCGACTCCGTACTTCCAAGGAAGTGAAAACCTTACTCAGCGTGAACGTCAAATAGCAGGCGAGGTCGAGCTAGGACGAAGCAACGTTTTTATCGCGAGTAATTACGGGATCTCGACACGGACTGTTGAAGGGCATCTCTACCAAATATATGGAAAGGTTTCGGTGACTAACCGAAAGGCTTTACGTGCTTTGATCAAAAACAGTCGCCGTGCGGAAATGGGTGACTCAGCGTGAACAAACCGAGATTGATAACAGCTCAAAAGAACACGTGGTATCGACAGCTTAAGGTGATAGTTCAGGAAGAGACCAGTCGGGATGTGCTCATACTTGGCGCGCCTGGCATGGCGAAAAGCAATACTCTCAGTCTTGTTTTGTCGGGATCTGATTATAACCAACCAGTACGCCTGGTGTGTTCTGCGGCTCAACAGGCAGTGCGCTTGTCGATACTTGCCCCGTTCCTGAGCACGCCAGCTACTGAAGACATCCCAGTAATTAAGGCGATGAGGGATGTCGCGAACCACCTAATCTCCGACGGAAAAACAGAACTCATTGTGGTGGAGGACGGGCATTATTTGGACATGACGAGTGCGTACGTGCTCAAAATGCTTTCGCAATCGGGCAAGATCAGGCTTGTAGTTGTTTCTGCTGATTTGAATCCGGCCAGTGGGTTGAATGAAATTCTTCTGTCGGCCACACCAACAGCACTGCTCATGATCGAACCTTATGATTTGCAACAACTACGGTTGATTTTGGACGAGAAGCTTGGCAGACCGATCACCACTGGTTTCCTGCGCGCTGCATTTCGAATAACCGGGGGGATTCCAGAGATCGTAGATGCTTTTCTGGATCAGATCGACGCAACCCAGACACCCCCTCCGCGGGGTTTATGGGCGCCGATTGTTAACCCATTGGCTAACGTCCATACTTACAGGGCCAGATTGGAAGACTTAATATCGCGACTAGACCCGCAACTTGTGGAGCTACACAGATATTTAGCTAATAATCGAAAAATGACTGTTGAGGATGCCAAGGTTCTAGTTCCGCAAGGTATTGCACAGATGATTACTGGTGGATTCCTAAATTTTTCAGAAGGCCGAATTTCTGCGCGAAGCGCTGCTTTAGCCATGTATATAGGGTCGTCTCGAAGGCTACAAAGTGTTGCTGAACAGGAATTCGAACCCGTGCAGGTCGAAGATGACATTCAGGTCAGCGAAAGGATTTTAAGTGGAGGATTCCCGGATTCTACTGAAAGAATACCTTGGCAATCGCTGGGAGGTGCCAGCGGCGATCTGCTTAGGCGAGCAGCACAAGAAATCTGTTTGCCGGTAAATTCGGAGTGCTGTGAGTCTGAAAATCAAACAAAATTCAGCAGCGAAAAATCCTTCGAAGCGATAGCCCAAGCGCTGTCCATGCAAAGCGCATCTCTCGCGCAAGGCAATATAAACGATTGCCAGGTAGCAACAGCTAAATTGCGGGAGCTGGACCAGCAATTCTCTGGTCGGTGGTATCCGCGTTCTTCTAGGCTGATTGTTGATGTGCTGATTACCTTGTATCAAGAAGGTCCGGGACAAGCGCTACAAGCAATGGATATTTTTGCGAACGCCGCACCGGATACCTGGTTTGAAACAAATAGTGGACTTTTTGCGTTATGCGGCGCCTTAGTTAAGAACTATAGTGGTGATTTCCGACAAGCGAGTGCGCTGGCGGAAGAAGCACAAGCAGAATTTTCGCTAAATGACCGCATGGCCCTTATTGAACTAAGCGCAGAGCTGTGCTTGTCGTTGTCAACTGTAAGGCAAGAAGCAGCCGCTGATGTGGACAGGTCCTGGTTTGCGGCTATTCAGCAGGTGCTGGTCGGTGCGGATCCTATTCTCATCCTACTCTGGGTATCAGTCATCTCCATGATTGAAGCGAACTATTCATTAGTGGGTGCCGAATCTTCAGTCCCAGAAATTGGAACCATGTTGCGTGAGAGCCAGCTTCCTGAAAACATAATTTCTCTGGATACCGTTCGTCTTCTTGTATGGATTTCCGATGAGAATAGCCTCAATAGGGTCAACGGTCTTCCCTTGCGGCATAACAGCTCTATGACTACAAGTAGGGAAAACCTGAGGAGCAATACGTCGTCTCTCGGAGAGCTGACTGCAGAAGCCGAGCAGTTCTTTATAAAGGACAGCAGACTACATGCTTATTTGCTGGCGAATCGTGCTCAGAAAATCCTACATAAAGACAGTGATCCAGGAATATCGCGTCGACTCAATGATATAACCGCGCAAATGCATCAAGACTTGGAATCTGCAGCATTAAAAACAGCCATGCGGTATGGTTCCACGGATGAAACCCTCACCGACAGAGAGACAGAGGTCATTTCTTGCGCAAAAGAAGGTCAAAGCAACCGTGAGATTGCAGAGCGTCTTTACCTTTCCACACGGACCGTGGAAGGACACATGTATCGAGCTTTCCGAAAATTGGGAATTACCACTCGCGAGGAACTCGGCAAGATTATTCTCTAGTGCCACGGCAACTGCGTAGCCACGTAAGTAGCTTTACGCGGACGCCTGTAATAAAACGGGTAGTTCACACCCATGCGTTGGGCTGAATCAGCGAATAGAGTAGCCCAGTATTACGTGTTTTTTGTTCTTGGGGAGCAAAGGCATGAGATTTGCTCAACAAATTGGGATTTGTTGAGATAACGACGCGTAGCTTGGGGGAGTTAATGGCGCAGCTAGAAAGCTCATGGTTGCTGGGGAAAACTATGGCGAGTGCAGTATCAGAGTCACGGAGCATCCCATTAAATAGTCCGGCAAAGGTTTGGCGTCGGAGATTTGTCTTAATGCTCGTCGCCTTTGATACCGCGGTAGTGATTAGCACGATTACAGCATTTGCATTCATTCATGCCGGGACAGGTTTGGTCGTGACTCAAATTGGGGTTGCCGCCCTTTGGCTAGCGGTCCTCACCGTTTTACGTACTCGATCGATTGACCAAATAGGGGCGGGAATTACTGAGTACAAGCGTGTCGTGAATGCAGGCTGGCTCTCGATGGGGATTATTGCGGTTGTTGCAGTGGTGCTGGAGATCAACGAGCTAAGGACAGTTCTTCTCGTTGCGGTACCCATTGGAACCATAGGACTCTTGGGTGAACGTTGGATCCTTCGTCGATGGCTAAACGGCAAAGCACGTAGCGGATACCATCTCTCAAATGTCGTGGTCGTTGGTAGCGCAGTGGACGTTGCATATGCCCGCGCACAGCTTCAAAGAAGCGCAGTAACTACCTATAACGTCGTTGGAACCATCATCGATTCCGCTTCAAACACCGACCGTCAAGTGATCGAAAACGACCACTATGGGATGCCGCAGGTGCACGGCATCGAATTTACCGTCGGGCTGGTTACCGAAACCGGTGCAGATGCAGTGATCGTAGCTGGACCTCTTGGTGGCGGAAGCAATTCAGTTCGTGAGCTGAGTTGGAACTTGGAATCGACCGAAACCCAAATCATTTTGGTGTCGTCCCTGACAAATGTTGCAGGACCTCGTATTCGTGTCCGCCCTGTCGACGGACTGCCCATGATGCATGTCGACTTGCCTAGCTTTACCGGAACAACATTCGTGCTCAAGCGAACAATGGATATTATAGGTTCGCTCTTCGCATTATTCTTGTTGACACCGATTCTTTTGCTTCTGTCTGTGCTAGTCAAGCGGGACTCGGCTGGCGCAGTGTTCTTCAATCAAGAACGTGTTGGCCTTCGGGGATCACACTTCAAGATGCTCAAATTCCGTTCCATGGTGGCAAATGCAGAAGAGCTAAAAGACGATCTGCGTGCGGATAACGAAGGCAACGGGGTCTTGTTCAAAATGAAGCACGATCCGCGGGTGACGAAAGTCGGCGAGTGGATGCGTAAACACTCTCTTGATGAACTACCGCAATTCTATAACGTTTTACGAGGTGACATGTCACTGGTCGGACCTCGTCCGCCTCTTCCTGATGAAGTCGCTGCCTACACGGGACACACCGAACGCCGGCTTTACATCAAGCCAGGTCTAACTGGATTGTGGCAGGTTAGCGGACGGTCCGATCTGCCCGAGGAGGAAGCCGTTCGCCTAGATCTCTACTACGTGGAGAACTGGTCAATCTTGGGTGACTTCATGATTATGTGGCGCACTCTCAAAGTCATGCTCAACGGAAAGGGCGCTTACTAGATGGAAACCCATAGCAACCACTCGCAAAATGAACCAACTCGACGTATTGGTTATGCAGTGGGCGCCTTTGATCTGTTCCACATTGGCCATCTCAACCTGATCAAACAAGCCAAATCACAATGTAATGAGCTGATTGTTGGGGTTGTGGGCGATGACTTACTTGAACAACGTAAGGGCAGACGGCCTGCTATTCCTGAAAACGAACGGCTTGAAATCGTCAGAAATTTGGTTCCTGTCGATCATGCAGTTCTTGAAATAACGGAAGACCGTTTGGAGACCTGGGAGCAGCTACAGTACAACGTATTTTTCAAGGGTGATGACTGGAAGGGTACACCTAAGGGGCACGCGCTAGAGGAACAGTTCGCCAAAGTAGGCGTGCAAGTTCACTACTTCCCGTACACCATCCATACCTCGTCAACAATTCTTCGTCAGGCACTCAAAGCCTTGGGCGAAACGACCGAGGCGGTTGGAGCTCAAAAAATATAGTAAAAGATTTGGCTCCGTACGGCGTACGGGGTCAGCCAGAAGGGGCCGGCGGTGATGCTACACCGTGTCGGAGTATGCAGTCCCCAGACACCGCCGGCCCCGTCACCGGGAAGATACGTCTGGGGAAAGAACAATATCACGTGACATTAGCTGGGGGAGTTACTGATGCGTATCGCCATGATGGGAACCCGAGGGGTTCCGGCAACATACGGCGGATTTGAGACCGCAATTGAAGAAGTCGGAGCACGACTTGTTGAACGAGGCCACGAGGTGGTCGTCTACTGCCGAGACACCGGCGCCAAGGTAGAGCGAAAGAGTAACCACCTTGGCATGCAACTGGTCCATTTGCCGGCCGTCAAGACAAAGTCCTTAGAAACATTGAGCCACTCAGGGCTGTCAGCTGTGCATCTAGTTACGCACCGAACCGATGTTGCTTTGGTTTTTAACGCGGCCAATGCCGTGTGGCTGCCGATCTTACGTGCCGCAAGGATTCCAGCGGCAACCCACGTCGACGGGCTGGAATGGAAGCGGGCAAAATGGGGGCCAATTGGCAAACGTTACTATCTAACCTGTGAACGTTTAGCAGTTCGTTGGTCTCATGCACTGATTTCCGATGCTCAAGGGATCGCTGATTATTACCAGTCTAAGTTCGCCAAGGATTCATACCTGATTACCTACGGCGCACCTAATTGCCGGGATGCAGGTAGCGAGCTATTGAAGGAACTTGACCTCGTACCTGGTCAGTATCACTTGGTAGTGGCACGTTTTGAGCCAGAGAACCATGTTCACCTCATCGTAGAAGGCCATCGCCGTTCGGGTAGCAAAATGCCATTGATCGTTGTAGGCTCCAGCCCATATGCCGATACCTACACCGCTGAATTGAAACAACTTGCTGATCCGTCCGTACGTTTCTTGGGCGGTATCTGGGATCAGGATTTGCTCAACCAACTTTATGCCAACTGCTATGTTTACTGGCATGGTCATTCCGTTGGCGGTACCAATCCTTCGTTGCTCCGTGCCTTGGGTGCCGGGGCACCAGTGGCCGGATTTGATGTCTCGTTTAACCGCGAAGTAGCAGGACGAGCCGGCCACTACTTTGCAGATGCAGCAAAAGCTTCCGAGCTGTTCCAAGCTCTAGAAGCTGATCCCGGGATGGTCTTGGAGCTTGAAGCTGCGACGATTACCGAGGCCGAGCGATATGACTGGGAAATCGTTACGGATGGCTATGAACAGCTTTGCCAAGACCTGCTTGCCCAACGCGCAAATCCCCGTGAAATCTCATCGGGGAAGCAAAATAGCAAACTGCCGCTGCGAGCTAACGGCAAAACACCACAAGAGCCGTAGAACAAAAAACTCATTTACACGTACCTACCTAGGTGATTCCGACGGGAATTACGTGGTCGGTATGAGTAGTTCAAGTAATCTTGCTGGGAGAATACTCGTGCTCTTGGCTGGGAAAGCAATTAGAGTAAAAGCATTCGCCACGGCAATCTGTTAGTGCCGCTTCGGGAGGGGAACCGAAAGGCGAATACAACATCATAATGGGGGAGTGGACGACACTTATGGGGAATGTCGAACGCGGTGAATCTGTACCTGGAATCAGATTTCAAAATACACAAACTGGACGGGCCACAAGTGGTTCCCGTCCAAAGCTAGGCTACCTAGGGCAAGTCTCAGAATGCTGGCAGGAACTTTCTCGCGCGCAAAAAGGTGCGTCGAAAAGCGCACCTGCCTATTCGCGCTACGTTAATAGGCGTATCGGAAGATTCTTTGCAGCATGCGCAGTTCCACTCGGAATAAGCCCGAACCAGGTCACTGCCGTCAGCGCTATTTTTACTTTCAGTGGGGTAGCGCTTATCGCGCTGGCACCGATGAGCGTTGCGGTGGGCTTAGTCGTAGCTGTCCTTCTTGCAGTTGGCTACGCTTTGGACTCTTCCGACGGCCAGGTCGCCAGACTTCAAGGATCTGGTTCGTTGGCCGGCGAATGGTTGGATCACTGCGTTGACGCGATCAAAACCATCGCTCTCCCGCTGTCTGTTGCCATAGGTCTATGGCGCCATGGAATTGAACCTCAATGGCTACTGATCGTCCCGTTAGCTGCCTGTGTGATCGGTGGCTCGACCTTCTTCCTAATGATCTTGACCGAGCAGTTCCGCCTGCGACTCGGCGGTCAGGGAGTTTCCAAAGACACCGGAACTAGCGGCAGCCTCTTGCGCGGTTTGCTCGTACTTCCGATGGACTACGGCGTGATGTGTTGGGTCTTCGTCCTTTGGGGTTGGCCACAAATCTTCATCAGCGTCTACGGGCTTATCACAGTTGGCGCCGCTGGCTTCTTATTGCTAGCGATGCGCAAGTGGTACTCGGACATTCGCACCTTGGTTTTCGCGCAGAAGGACGCCTGATCATGAATCAATTACCTGAAAAAGAATCTGGGGCAAGAGATTCGCGCAAGATGTTTACGGCTGTTGTCGTAGTCCTGGTTTTGGGTCTACTTTCGTGGGCTCTCATTGCTTATATGCAGGGGCGTTCGGCCAGCAGCGCGGATCCAAAGGTTGAGCCGGTTGCAAGTGCAGCGCCAACTGACAATCGCGCTGACGACGAGATATCTGAAGAAGCTCGTCTAGTTCGTGAATCAAAAGGTGTCGAGAATTCCTACGGAGTTTCAGAAGCACCACGTGACTCAGAACCGGATCTAGAAGCTGAACAGTTACTAGCTTCTAAGCCACAAGAGTCATTGGAACCGAAAGAAATGGACGTGTCGGTGACAGTCGCCCATGACGTCCGTATCGAAATCGGGGAAGTTCAGGCTGTTAAAGCAAAGGCTAAACTCCCGGGAGAAATTAGCGGTCCCGCCGTGAAAGTACCAGTGAAGATTACGAATCATACAGATAAAGTAATCATTTCTCGCGATGTGATAGCTGACGTGTTTTTTGGTGAAGATCTTCTGCCCGGAACACCACTGATAAGTGCAGAAGACGCTAATTTCCCGATTTCAATTAATCCCGGCGATGAGGCTACTGCCTCGTATGTAGTTGTTGTCCCCGATGGTGTTGGGGAGTCCATCCGAGTCACGGTGAATTACCAGGCCACGGAACCAGTAGCAGTGTTTGATGGAATTCGGCCAACGGCCGCGAGCGAATAGAACTAATGATGAAAACAACTTTCGGCGCCACCACGCAGAGGCGTTCTCGGAGCATCTCACGCTCCGTGCTGGCGATAATTTCTAGCCTGGCCATTGTCTTGACCTTCGGGCTCGCCGGCATAGTACCGGCAGCCGCAGATACAAACCCGCTAGATCCAACAGCCCCGCAAAGCCCACCGACGGTTAGCGCTGACGCTTTGCCTACCGTTCAGATTGACGGCGTGGTTTGGCAACAAGCTATCTACGGTAATACGGTCTATGCAGTGGGTAATTTCACCACCGCTCGCCCGGCAGGGGCCGCACCGGGAACCCAGACAGTGACCCGCAATAATATTTTGGCTTTTGACCTACAGACCGGTGAACTGAAACAACAGTTCAACGCGAACCTGAACGGCCAGGCTAAAGCCATCGCTATTTCACCAGACGGTTCCCGGGTCTACGTTGGCGGCGCGTTTACCACTGTCAACGGCCAGAACCAGCGCTTCGTCGCAGCTCTGAATCCAACAACCGGTGCATTGATACCTTCATGGGATCCGAAAGTTGGTTCGCGGGTCTATGCTCTGGCGGCGACTACGGATCGTGTCTACATGGGCGGTTGGTTTAACAACGTTGGCTCGGTCTCACGTACCAAGCTGGCCGCGGTGACCGCTTCAAACGCAAGCATCCTGCCGTGGAATCCTGTACTCACCGATGGTGGTGATGTGCTCGCCATGGAAATCAAGGACGACGGAAGCAAGATCGTTGTTGGCGGTAACTTCAAAGCTGTTAACGGTTCAACTAACCCCGGCTGGGGTATGGCACTGTTGAGCGCGGATGGTGTCGGAGAGCTACTCCCATTTGCCACGAACGCGCTGATCCGTAACGCCGGTACCCGTGCATCGATGTTGCACTTCGACTCCCGCGATGATGTGTTTTACGGCGTTGGCTATCACTTTGGCGGCGCGGACGGAAACTTTGAAGGAACCTTCGCCACCAATTGGGACACCGGAGAAACTAAGTGGATTGAAGACTGCCATGGTGATACCTACGGCGTTTATGCCGGGGCTGAAGCGGTCTATACCGCAAGCCATGCGCACTATTGTGGCAACATCGACGGCTTCCCGCAGACCAATCCGTGGACCTTTAACCACGCTCTAGCATTTGGTCTAGATCCTACGGGCACTATTACTCGTGACCCACACGGGTACTTCAACTTCGCTGGTAATCCTCACCCGTCAATGCTGGCGTGGCATCCAAAGTTCGATGTAGGCACTTTTACCGGTCAATCACAGGCCCCGTGGGCGGTCACCGGCAATGATGAATATGTGGTCATGGGTGGAGAATTCCCCCGAGTCAACGGAAGTGCGCAACAAGGCTTGGTTCGCTTTGCCGTCAAGGATAAAGCACCGAATAAGCGCGGCCCGGCCCTGCAGGGCAGTGCGCTAAATCCAACCCTGGATTCTATTGCGTCAGGAGCCGTACGTGTTTCCTGGCCGGTCACCTGGGACATGGACAATGAGAACCTCACCTATGAGGTTTACCGCGACGGCAACCTGACAACACCGGTCTACTCAGTGACCCATGCCTCTAGATTCTGGAAGCTCGGCTCACTGTCTTATCTGGATGTTGGGCTTGAACCGGGAAGCTCGCACAACTACCGAGTGTTCGTCAAAGATGGAATGGGCAACATCGCTCGCTCCGAATCGGTCAGTATCACCGTGTCTTCTGAAGGTTCAGTGAGTGACTATGCACTTGGCGTCTGGGGCGATGGAGCCAGCAACTATTGGCGTATGGGCCAAACCAGTGGCCGGACCGTGCCCAACTGGGCCGGAGCTGACGACCTGCAGCTAGCCACCGGAACCAGCAATGGAATTGCCGGAGCAATCACTGGTGATGTCGATACGGCCACCGGATTCAATGGTGGAACCTCCGGCTACGGTAGTTCCACCACTGCAATTCCTGCACCAAATACCTTCACCGCGGAAGTCTGGATCAAAACGGGTACTAACCGTGGCGGCAAGATTGTAGGGTTCGGTCGCTCCAACACTGGAAACTCCTCGTCCTATGACCGCCATATTTACATGGCCAATAATGGACAGATCTACTTCGGTGCGTACCCGGGTGAAGCCCGGACCGTCAATACCACCGGTTCTTACAACGATGATCAGTGGCATCACGTGGTGGCCAGCATGGGCACTGACGGAATGAAACTGTACGTAGATGGTCAGCTCCAAGCAGAGCGAACCGACACCACCACCGGTGAATCCTTTACCGGATACTGGCGAGTCGGTGGAGACAACACCAGCGGCTGGCCGGCCTCACCATCTAGCAGCTACCTCAGCGGAAGCATCGATGAAGTAGCGATCTACGAGAACGTGCTCAGTGCCCAACAGGTACAGGCACACTACCGTATCGCCGGTTACCCACCAGCTGGCTTCAGCATCCCAGCCGATGCCTATGGCAAGCGCGTCTACGAGGATGCAGCCGAAGTCTTCTGGCGGATGAACGAAACTACGGGGGCAACCGCAATTGACCGTACCGGTAACTGGAACGACGGTATCTACCGTGGCGAATTTAACCGCGGTGCTAACGGCGCACTAGTAGGACTCAGCGATCCAGCAATTCAGCTCGGAAATAGCGGGTATATTACGGCTACGGCCAAGGCACCGGCACCAGCAACCTACTCCAGCGAAGTCTGGTTCAAGAACAACAGCAGTGAAGGCGGACGCCTGATTGGCTTCGGCTCAGCTGCTGAGGGTACCTCCAGCACCTATGACCGGCATGCATACCTGCAAGCAGATGGCAAGGTGAGCTTCGGCGTATGGGACAACGAACAGGTGAAACTCACCAGTCCTGGAAGCTACAACGACGGGCAATGGCACCATATGGTTGCCACCCAATCCGGTGAGGGCATGAGCCTTTACCTAGATGGTGTACTCGTTGCCTCCAACGACAAGTCGACAGCCTCATCCTATGAAGGCCATTGGCGGGTAGGCACCGACTCGGTCTGGGATAACGGGGGCTCATTCACCGGGGAGATCGATGAAGCTGCGGTCTATTCCACAGCGCTCTCGGCTCAAACGGTGCAGGCACACTACACCCTGGGATCGGGTAAAACCCCTAACCAGTTGCCGGTGGCTGACTTCGAATCCAGCGTTGCCAAGCTGGAGGTGAACGTTGATGCCAGCGCCTCCAGTGATGCGGACGGAACCATTTCCGCCTACAACTGGGACTTTGGTGATGGCAATACCCCTGTGAACGGTACCGAGCCTACGGCTTCGCATATTTACGCGGAATCCGGAAGCTACACCGTAACCCTGAGCATCACCGATGACCGGGGAGCCAAATCCGTGATGTCTAAAGAAGTGCAGGTAGTAGCAAACCAGTTACCTACCGCCGGCTTCGGCTACATCGCTGATCACCTTAATCTCGAATTTGACGGTAGTGATTCCCAAGATCCTGACGGGGACATCCTGTCCTACGCTTGGAACTTTGGGGATGGGAGCACACCAGTTGAAGGTACCGAAACAAGTGCAGCTCACCAATATGCTGCATCCGGTACCTATACGGTCACCCTGAGCGTTACCGACAATGATGGGGCTGTTTCAGAACATCAAGAAGAACTGACCGTGGTGGCTAATCAGCCACCGCGGGCAAGCTTCACCACCAACGCTCATGGACTAGCGCTGCAGGTTGACGCCAGTGGATCGAATGATCCAGATGGTGACATTGTTAGTTACCGCTGGGACTTTGGCGATGGCAGTCAAGTAGTGGAAGGCACCCAGGCAACGTCAACGCATGAGTACGCCGAAGCAGGAACCTACGAGGTGACTCTCACCATCGGTGATGATGATGGGGACAGTGCGCTGAGTACTTCTGAAATTACTGTTCAGGAGCTGCCACCAAATGAGGCACCAACGGCAGCATTCACCGCAGCAGTTGAATTCCTTAATGTGCAATTCGATGCCTCACCTTCGCAAGATACCGATGGCACAATCGAAAGTTACCAGTGGGACTTTGGCGACGGCACCCCAGCAGTTACGGGTACCGAGGCCATAGCCACGCATGAGTACGCGCAGGCAGGAAACTACACTGTTAGCCTGACCGTGATAGATAATCTCGGCGCCAGCGCAACCACCACGCAAGAACTGGAAGTCAACGGAAATCAGCCACCGGTTGCAAGCTTCACCGCGGCGACCAATGACTTGAAAGTTGAGGTTGATGCATCACAATCAGCTGACCCAGAAGATGGATCGCTGACCTATAGCTGGGACTTCGGTGACGGTAGCGAAACTGTGGAAGGCAGCGAGAGTTCTGCAAGCCACGTGTATGCGCTCGCCGGTGAGTACACCATCAAGTTGACGGTGACTGATCCTGCCGGACACACTAGCGAAGCAACGACGACAGTCAACGTCATTCATATTCCTGAGAACGTGGCACCCGAAGCGGCATTTAGCTTCGAAGCTGACGAACTCAAGATTGAAGTTGATGCTTCTGCATCAACTGACACCGATGGACAGGTTGTTGACTACAGCTGGACCTTCGGAGATGGAAGTGCCCCAGTAAGTGGCAATAACCCAACGGCTGAGCACACGTACGCTGAGGCTGGAACCTACACGGTCAAGCTCACGGTAACGGATGACGCTGGTGGGATCGGTGAAATGTCGGTTGCCGTAACCGTACAGGAAACCGCGCCAAACCAAGCGCCGGTCGCGCAATTCACCAGCACAGGTACGGGGCAGCAGATCGAGTTTGATGCTTCTGCCTCCACCGATACTGATGGAAACATTGTCAGCTATGAATGGGACTTTGGAGACGGTACTTCACATGCCAGTACCCAGAACCCGGCGATCACCCATGAATATGCGGAGCCGGGGGACTATACAGTCACCCTTGTAGTCACCGATGATCAGGACGCGACCGGACAAGCCGTGGCCACGATCACCGTACAAACGGATGCTGTCAACCAGCCGCCAGCTGCACAATTCAATGGCGAAGCTCAGGGGCTTACGCTGAGCGTTGACGCTAGCGGATCAACTGACTCTGATGGCACGATCGCGAATTACTCCTGGGACTTTGGAGACCAAAGCGAGCTGGTAACTAGTGCTGGAGCAACCGCTGAGCATGAATATGCACAGGCCGGCAGCTACACCGTGACCCTAACCGTCACCGATAACCTGGGTGCCACCGCGGTGATCAGTCAGGTCATAGATGTTGAAACCGCGCCACAGAACGCCGAACCGGTGGCTGTATTTGAGGTTGAGGCTGATGGGTTGTCGGTTTCGGTTGATGGGTCTGGTTCGAGTGATCCGGATGGGACTATTCAGTCTTATGCGTGGGACTTTGGTGATGGTTCTGCGGTGGCTGAGGGTGTTTCAGTGAGTCACTCGTATGCGCAGTCGGGGACTTATACGATTTCGTTGACGGTGACTGATGACGCTGGGGCGACTTCGGTTGTTACTCGACAGGTAGCGGTTCAGGAGCCTGGCGCTGGTGGAGTATTGGCTGTTGATGAGTTTGAGCGGTCTGTTGGTTCTGGTTGGGGTACTGCTGATGTTGGTGGTGCTTGGAGCATGAATTCGTATTCGTCTTCGCGTACTTCGGTTAGTGACGGGGTTGGTAAGTTCAGTGTTCCTGCTGGGCGTACGGTGCGTGCGGATTTGAATTCTGTGGCTAGTACGCAGAGTACGACGAAGGTTCAGATTTCGATTGATCGGCCTCAGGACGCTGGCGGTATGTTTGGTACCGTGATTGGCCGTTCGGTTGGTTCAGTTGGTGATTACCAGTTGAAGTATTATAAGTCGCTCAGTGGTGGGATGCAGTTGTTCCTTCAGCGGGTGCAGGGTTCGGAGACGACTCTTGCGGTGGTGACTTTGGGTTCAATTGGTTTTGTTCCGGGGGATGTCCTGAATTTGAAGTTGGATGTTTCGGGGACTGCCCCGACGGTGTTGGCTGCTAAGGCTTGGAAGGAAGGTAGTGCTGAGCCTTCGGGGTGGCAGGTAACGGCGACTGATAGTTTCGCTGGGATGCAGGTTCCTGGTGGGGTTGGGGTCTCTAATTACATGTCGGGTTCGATGGGTAATGGTCCGATGGGGATCCAGTACCACAGCCTGAACGTGCACCAACAGCAATGACAAATCACCACAGCCGGGAGGCTAAATGAGCACGAAGCCAGCGGACCGCATCGGTTGGATTGATGCGGCCCGCGGGCTTTCAGTGCTGGCCATTGTACTTTTTCACGTGGTTATTTGGGTGTATCTACCAGGTGCCGGCCAGCATTCAAACCCAATCCAGAAGCTCTGGGAGCGCCAAGGTGAGATTCTCGGTAGTATCAGAATTCCGTTGCTCTTGCTGTTATCAGGCATGCTGGTCTCGAAAAAAATAAGGAATGGATCAGGAGACCCGAAGTTACGGTATTCGATAGCGACCAACTATTATTTTTATGCGCTGTGGCTGTTGGTATATTTTCTGATCTTCATCGTGATTCAAATCCAGGTTCCGCACGCTTTTCATAGCGTCGGTCAACTTGTTCGTCAGTTGTTTATTCCGGACACCACACTTTGGTATATTTTTGCATTGGTCGTTTACACCGTGGTGTTAGGCTTGCTACGTACTGTGCCAGTTGCGGTAGTTTTGCCTGTATCTGTCCTGGGGTCAATAGCCGTTGTTGTCTCGCCGTTGGATGGGCTTTGGACCAAGATCCCAGAGAATATGATGTTCTTTGTCCTCGGAGTCTACGGTTCACGCCTCTTATTTAGCGCTGCTTCATGGGTGCGTTGGTGGCATCCGGTGCTACTGTGCGTCACCGCCGTTTGTGCCCTGTATACGGCGGGTCGAGTGCCGTGGGAAATCCTTGCAGTGAGTTTGCGGCTAGTCTTCAAGGTCGCCAGTGCAGCATTAGGCCTATGGGTTGTCATTTTTATCTGTCGCTCCCGAGCTATCAGCAAACCGCTGAGCGCCTTGGGCCGTAGAACTCTGCCAATATACGTTTTGCATGCCCCGATGCTGTACCTATGGCTTTGGGCCTCTGAAACTCTGTGGACTGATGCTTATCTGAGCAGCACAGGCAGTACGGCGTGGAACGTACTCTTCCCTGTTAGTCTGACCACTGCGGTGGTAGCAGCGAGCCTGCTTCTCTTCACGGTATTTACGAAGTGTGGACTCAACTTCCTTTTCGAAGCTCCGTTTCGACCCGGTACTAAGAATCACCGCGCGTAATTGATCTAGGCATCGATGCCCCCTGAGCGGTCACAAGCGGGAGGTCCGACCACAAGCAAAACTAGAACATTGCTAAAGACCAGCGTGTGGCGAGGATCCTATGCGGGCTAATCGGACATTGTGCTTTCTGAATGAACTTTAGAACGACGACGTTGCAGATCCTTGCGGACGTAGAACATATTGGGCACAATCTGGCACAATAGCACTGAAATACAGGATCCAAGGACTGTACCGGTAGGTCCGTAGAACCCAATTAGATATATGGAAAGACCTAGATTGAGGGGAACCATGCAGAAAATCGGGAGCACTTGAAAACGCAGTCCCTCAAAATCGGTCATGTACATGCCTACCGGGTATTTGGTTGCCTGAAACGTCGTGAACAAGACGAAGGCCAACAATAATCCGCTGGTTAGTTGTATCTTTCCATCAGACATGAAGTGAGCGAGCCACGGCGCGATTACAGCTAACGCCGCTGAGATGATCAATCCAAACGCGAAAAACAGTCCCGTAATCTTAAACGGTGAGCGAATTTCTCCGTCTGCGCGCGCTTTGGAGAAATGCGGCCAGAGAACCATTCCGCCTGCATTGATAACCTGAATAGCCATGCCAAAAAGCTGGGCCGCAAGATTGTACTGTGCCACGTCTTGTGGACCACGCAAGTGGCTTAGCAAGATTCTGTCCGTTTGCATGGCTACGGGTAACGCGATCATTTGCAAAAGCATCGGCCATGCGAGCCCCATCGTTGGAATGCTGGGGTACTTGCGCAAGCGTGGAACACGCCGGAAGTACTCCCAAATCATCCCACCGGTACTACCGGAGACCATGAACAAACAAATCACCGAAACCAAAACCATGGCCAGGTAGGAAAAGAAGGCCAGATACGGGGCTGCAGGCAGAGCTAACAAGACGCAGAGGGCAATTGCACCAAGCATGAATGGTGCAACAACTGCCTGGCTCATCGTTTGGCTAGTGGTTCGCTTAAGGCCAATGAGCAATCGCTGTCCAATACTCAGAGGCAAAGAAAGGCCAAAGATCACGGCACACAAGGTCGCTGCGAGTTCTCCTTGCCAACCCAATACCGCCCCACCCAGAAGCAGCTTCCAACCGCCGGTAAGCAACAGCAGGACACCTAGTGCCGCGATCAAAGCGCCAGATACACAGAGGATACGGAGTGCCGAGACCACCGAAGCGGTCACGTTATCATCCTTGCGCGGATCCTTTGAAGCCGAGATGGCGTTAATGACTACGGCGCCGACGCCTAAATCAGCAAATGGTAAGAGAGCCGGTAGCGTAGCCAACAATCCGTACTGGGCGTATGCATCGACGCCGAAGTTTTGGATGATAATCCGACCGGTGATGACGGCAAGAAGCCCGCCCAAGCCCATCACGAGAAGCTTGGCTAGAGCAGTATTGCCCATAATTCGCCACATGTGTCAGGCCCCTTGATGCATCCAGATATCGGCCGCTAGGCGTCCATCGATTGACGGTAGGTCGATGGTTGCCGGTGTCCAGCTTTGTGCTTCCCGGAGCGCAATAATCAATGCCGTGGGTAGCTCCGTATCGATGCTTTCATGGGGTACCACCAAATGGTCATGGCATTTCAGCCATGGAGCAAGCCCCGTTTCGTCGCTGGAAATTATTCGGCAGCCGTGGGCCAAACCCTCCACGATTGGAAGTCCAACTTGTTCACGCCACCGAGGGGTACGGCGCGAAGGAAGTACCAGTGCATGTGCCCGGCGAAGTTGCTGGTGTATGGTCCGCCTTGGAGGATCGTAGAAGACGGATACCCGAGGATCCTTTTCCGCAAGTTCGCGTACTTCTGGAGCCAAGGTGCCCTTACCAATAATGGTTAGCTTGGCATCGGGAATTTGTGCGGCCACTAGTGGCCAGGCATTCAAAATGGCATCGACGCCCTTACGCACGCTGAAATCCCCAATGAAAATTATTCTTGGTTCTCCATTTACGGGTTCCGTTGGGCATACGCAGGAAGCTGGCAACGCCTCGATGAGGGTCTGCTGGGTAGTAACTGCGAATGGCATTAGCTCGTGATAAAGCTTTTTGGAACCACTAGTACCAAAGCACAACCTGTCCAACGAACGCGACAGACGTTTAGCCAACGAGAAGTCCAAACGGGCACGGAGCTTAGAACGTATGCGTGGAGCGGGCCGAGTAAATGGATCTAAGTTCTCCAGCGCGTAGCTCACTACTTGTACTTGGGAACTCTTGCGCCATGTTGAAGCCGAAACTGCCAAAAGACTACCGAACAGACCTTCGCGCATTAAAGGCTCATTAACTTCGAGAACCGACACCTTAGAACGAAACAATAACAACGCTGTTAGCCAGGGATTGAAGCGGAACACAGGTAATTGTGCTGACAGTCTTGGATCGAAATCGTAGCGGTGCTGCTGATAAAGATAGACGGCTGGCGCGAAGTGTTCGGCCCGCTCCAAGTGGGCAGTTCGCAGTGTCTGATAAATTTTGACGCGACCGTTGCAGTGATTAATCGCCTCAGTGGCCAACCGCAATTCCTGCCATACCATTACGCGACCTCGTCTCGTGGAGACAAAGACACCTTGCGAATGGCTTTTTGGTCGCGAGCGTACTCGTGGTAGGCGTAACCAAAGGATCCTACCGTGTGGCCTAATCCGCGGTACAAGAGCTTCGCGCTGGAGGCTTCTCTGGTGATATTTCGACTCAGCCGACCTCTAATTGCGCCAAGTGCGCCGACACCAATTCGGGCGATTCCACCGAAGAGATACTTTGTTCGAGTCAGAATTGTTCCTGGCGATGTTGAAAGCATCAAAGCCACCAGGGCTTCAGAATTCCCAACGCGTACCTGACGAAGCCTGACCCACTGACGAGTTGCTCTATCAGCCGGCACTGGATCCATAGATTTGGATTCATTGCACCAGCGAATGATCCCACCCTTTTGGACTAGCTGCTTGGTGAAGAGAGAATCTTCGCCGCCAATCTGACCCAGTGATTGACTGAAACGTAGCCGATGAAGACGGACAAATTCCATGTCTAGTAATAGATTATTGCTTGCTGCTGCAGGAATGATTGTGCCGGTGGGGCGCTCTGGTCGGTTGAAGAAACCGCCGGCGATAATCCATTGGTCTACATCATCTGGCAGCACGGAAATCACATGCCCAAGTGCTGCCTCACAACCGCTTCGCTCCCACAGAGCTAGTAGAAGCTCCAGCCACTGTGGCTCAGGTATGATGTCATCATCCACAAAAATGAGTATGCGAGCTTGCCCGGCTTCTTCGATAGCCCTGTTACGCGCTGCGGAGATGCCTGGAAGAGGCTCATGATGATACGAAACCCGGCTTTCATCTAGGAGCACGATATCTTCAGCCTCGGCTTTTGCTGCGTTATCAACTACCTGAATGGTGGTTTGGAAACGCCGGCTGTTGTAGTCCGGTGCCGAATCGATCTGAGCCAAAAGTGCTTTGACGGTTAGCCGAAGCTGTTCCGGACGGTGAAATGTGAGCACTGCAATAGTTACCTGAATTGGATTTTGCTGTCGGTGCGAGGGTGAGTTGGCGGTCATGCTGAAGTCTTTCGCGCGCGTTTGCTTTTGTTTCCCAAGCCGTGAAGATAGGCGGTCTGATGGCGCTCTCCAGCGGCATCCCACGAACGAGCAGAGAGATCTGGCGGTGAAGCTGGTGGGTTGTTCCGTATTGCTGATAACGCGGTGCTGATGTGCGTGTCGGTTAGCTCACCTTGGAATAAATGGATCCATCCCAGACCGACTTCTTCAGACAGCTCACGATTGATTTGATTATCTGGAATAAGTACCGGTCGGTTCAGTGATAAGGCTGCGAACGTTCCGCCAGAATTATGCATCAGATGATAAGGCAAAATCACCAATTCTGATTCAGCGATCCTGCGCGCAAAGTCTTCCTCGGATTGAAATTCTAAAAATAGCCTTACTCGCGCATCGCGCCCGGCCGCATAGCGGATTTCTTCCTCAAGATCCCTCGAAGTCGGACGTCCACTAATGCTCAAAGTCAACTGACTATCTGCTAAGTCAACAAACGCCGAGAGCAAGGTTTCAATGCCCTTATAGCGGCGGACCAATCCAGCAAAAGCGAGGCGCCCTGGAATAGTTTCGGGCAGTGAATATTTGCTAAACCACTGAATGTAGTGTCCGTGGGGGATAAGTTGTACCGCGGCATGTGGCGGAATGGGCGTATGGGCATTGAGACGAACTCGCACCGAAGTTTGCGCATCTATGAGATCTAGAAGTCGTCTTTGCGTCCAGCTTAGCCCCGTAGGACGCTCAAGATTGTGGACGGTGCGCACAATTGGAACTCTGGTAATTCGTAAGCGCAACAGAAAGGCAAGAGTTAACAGTTGACGTGCGACTGATTTAATTTTGTTGCTGCCGGTACCTAAGTTTTCTGGCCAATGCGTGTGATAAACATCGAATTTACCAGTAAACGCTGTTTTCCACGTAAAGTTGAGCACTTCAACCTGCGGCAGAGCACGCAGACTTTCGGCCAGCATAATCAGATACGGATTTGTAGTCGCACGATTGGGCGGAAAGCCCTGCAATACGATCATGATTCCCCCCAAAGAATCGATCACTAGTAATGTACTTTACGATAGCGCAAATATCGTTAGGCTACCGAACATGACTGAAATTGTTTCTGCTGAATGCGTGATTGTGATCGTCAATTACGGTTCTCATTCCCTGATTGAACGTAATTTTTCCGGATTGGATACGAAAAGCAGCACAGTGAAAATTGTCGTCGTCGATAATTTTAGTTCTGCTACAGAACGCCAAAATATCCGGAATCTGTGCGGTCAACAGCATTGGACACTCGTCGAAAGCGATAATAACTTGGGCTTTGGTGGGGGTGTGAATCTAGGAGTTGAACATGCCAAAAACTTTATGCCAGAGACAGTCGTGTTGATTAACCCGGATGCCATTATCGGAGCCAAAGCCTTGTCGTCCATGTGTGACCTTGTCCGGGCAGAAGGAATGACGCTCGTATGTCCGCGCATTGAAGATACGGCGGGCAAAGTATTCTTTGCAGGCGCATTGCTAGACATGGAAACGGGACAGACCCTCGGTGCAAGCTCAGCTCGGCGCAGACCAGAGGGAGAATATCGTCAATGGTTCACCGGCGCTTGCCTAGCATTTAGCCAAAATTTATGGGATCGCATCGGTGGTTTTGACGATGACTATTTCTTGTACTGGGAAGACGTGGATTTCTCGTTTCGGGCAGAACAGATCGGAGCGCAACTTCACTTTGCCTCGGATATCAGAGTTATCCATGATGAAGGTGGTACACAACAGGCTGAATCAACACGGGCAAAGTCAGAGTTGTATTACTACTACAACATCCGCAACAGAATGTTGTTTGCGCGCAAGTGGCTGTCAGCGAGCAAGCGTCGAGGCTGGTTCTTTCGATCAATTCCGGCTGCTTGGGAAGTGATCATGCGTGGCGGTAGGCGTCAGCTCTTGCATTCTTTGGCCCCCTGGAGAGCGCTGACTCGTGGACTACTAGATGGATGGCGAGATTCGCGAGGAATGCGAAAGTTTTAGCCTAACGAACGTTGGCAAGAATTCTTGTGTATTGAGCGACGTACTGCAGTACACGCTGGTGACCAACGCGGGGGAGCCCGTGTCCATCTGGGATACGCCCCGGTTCTAAGAACGAAGTCCGGAACCGGCGTGGATCCCTTAGTGCAGGTACTGAAGATAGCCCACGGAATGAATGGAGCACCTGGGGAAGCCGCTCTCCCCATTGGTCTGAGGTCAGTTGGCCCTGCTCTCGCGCGCTTTGAGCGGACGTGGCGGCCTGCACCAGGCTGTAGATGCGCTCTCGGGATTGTGGCCAGCGTGCTGCCAAAAGCGCACTTTGTTCTGGACCCATGGTTAGGATCAGATCACTCGTGCGGATCAAGCGATCTTTTAAAAGTAGGGAACGGTGATCGTTCGAGCCGAGCTCACCGAGCTGTTTGTTCGCTAGCGAGCACATCTGTTGGCCCTCGATAGCTTCAATGCCGGCGCTGAGAACGTGAACTTCACCTTCTATTGGGAATGCGGATCGCAGAATCGCAGCAGCTAATGGAGAACGGCAGACATTGGCATGGCAAACAATTATGATTTGAGTCACTGACTCTCCACCTTCTGGATAGGTAAGTTACGAGCCGAATGAAATTCGATTGTGCTTAATAGCCCACACTGCTCACAGATCAGGGTAGCATCTGCTATAGACATCTGAACTGGGGGAGGACGATGTTATGGAACTGCCAGAATATTTGATGGCGCTCAAACGCCACTGGCTTTTGATTGTAATAGTTGCGGTCCTTGGGGGAGGAATCGGTTTTGGTGTCGGGAAAATGACACCACCAACCTATAGTGCGACTTCTAGTGTTTTCGTTTCTGCGAGCTCGGGTGAAAGCACTAGCGAACTGGTTCAGGGAAGCAACTTTACCCAGAACCTGATGCAGTCCTATGCTCAATTAGCTACCATGCCGTTGGTTTTGGAACCAGTGATGGATGAATTGAACTTGACCGGTTCGGTTGCGAGTTTGCGTAACCGCGTTTCGGTGAACACTCCACTCAACACGGTTCTCATCAATATTCGTGCTTCAGCGGGAAGTCCGAAGCAAGCTGCGGATCTTGCTAATGCGGTGGCAGCAGAACTTGCGGTTCAGGCTAAAGCGCTAGCTCCGAAGCAAGCCTCAGGACTGCCTGCGATTGAAATGAAACCAGTGGGGGTTGCAGTAATCCCAAAATTCCAGAGCGCACCGAATACTAAATTGCTTACTGCGACTGGTCTGGCTGGCGGACTGTTCGTTGGCGTACTGTACGCGCTGCTACGTTCTGTTATTGATACTAGGGTACGCAGCGAGCGTGATCTGACTCGTTTGAGTGAGAAGCCGATCCTGGGACTCGTACCTAAACGAGACCCACGCAGTACTGGAATCTCTATGCGCAGAACACCGCATGATTTAGTTTCCGAATCTTATCGGCGGCTGGCGGCCAACCTGCAATTCGTCAGTCCAGATAATCCGGTGACTTCAGTTGTAGTTACCTCGGCACTTCCAGCTGAAGGCAAGAGCAGCCTGGCCATGAATCTGGCCATTGCACTGTCCGAAAATCGTAAGAAGGTTCTTGTCATTGATGCTGACTTACGTAGGCCAACGGTTGCAACCGTCTGCGGCATTGATGGGCAGTATGGCTTAACCACTGTCTTGAGTGGAAAAGCGGAACTTTCGGAAGCGATTGTTTCGTGGGGTCCAATTAGCGTTTTGCCAGCCGGGCGTATGGCGCCGAACCCGGCTGAGCTCCTTAGCAGTAACGCGATGGGCGATATCATCCAAGAAAGCTCCGTGCGTTTCGACTATGTAATCGTCGATGCGGCACCCTTATTACCTGTATCTGACACTCTGGCGTTGGTTCGACATGTCTCCAGCGCACTTTTGGTTGCCCGTGCCGGGAAAACTAAAGCCAAGCACCTGCGTAATGCAATGGAAAGCTTAGAAGGTGTCAAAGCAACGCTGTGCGGGATCGTGCTAAACGGGGTCAAAGTGAACATCAAGGCCGAACGGTATAGCTATGCTGCAAGAATTCCGGACCGCAAAAGCTCGAAAATTGGATTCACAAAGCGCTCGCGCGATACTTCACAGAACCTCGAAATAGATGAACAGTCACCGGCTCACCAATAGTCCGTTATTCCGGCAAAAACGGTGGGATGATTCCTATCCAGGACGTCAGATGACCGGAGCCTTGATGCTGGTCAGCGTATTTTTGCTGGGCAACCGGGAGATTCTGAACTTCAATACGACTCCGGGATACCTTTTCGCATTAGTCCTGATACCACTATGGATTGTGGAATTCCGCAGATACCGGTACGGCACGGGATTCGTAGTACTTAGCATCCTTTGTCTTTGCAACGGGTTATGGCTTGGCTCATATGCCACGGTTGACCATGTAGTTTCACGCGCAACGCTGATTGGTGCCATAGCTCTATTTATTGGTTACCTGCTGATCGTCATGGTGTTGCTCTGGGCACGCAGGATCTTTCCGAGTTGGGTTCTAGGGTTAGTCTTTGGTTTGGGAATGCTCACGAGCATTTCAACCAAAGGATTGGCTGCGGAGAATTTTTGGAAGTTTGCGCTTGCCACACCATTGACAATCATAGCGCTGGCTTTAGCTGCGGGGATACGCGCAAAGTATGGCAAACTGGGACAGTTTGTCGAGTTGGGCGTGCTTGGAACTATGGCACTGATGGCGTTGCTCTTTGACTCACGTTCCATGTTTGGGACCTTGCTTGTCGTTATTGTTCTTGCCCTTTGGCAACTGTTGCCGAAGGGCAAGAGCCTACGAAATTCCCTGCTACGTTCCGCGGTGACGCTGAGCTTGGTTATTACAGCGATTTACAACATCGGCACCTCCATGGCTCTTGAAGGTTTATTAGGTCAGGCTGCGCAACAACGTTCTGAGATGCAACTGGCGATGTCGGGGTCGCTGATTCTGGGCGGTCGCCCGGAAATGATGGCGACATTCTCGTTATTCGCATATCGTCCCATGGGATACGGTATGGGCGTCGTGCCGGAGCTATCAGATATCATGGTGGCCAAAGAAGGTATGGCGAGTATTGGTTACAATCCAGATAACGGCTACGTTGAACGGTTTATGTTTGGCCACCAGTTCGAGTTGCATTCCCTCGCTGCGGACTTATGGGTGACCTTGGGCTTTGCTGGGCTGATCCTTGCATTCCTTCTTGGGATGGCTTGTGTGCTGTGGATACTGCAAAACGTGGTGTCACGAACTGCTACCGCGCTGGTAATTTTCCTTGCAATTTATACACTCTGGAATTTGCTCTTCAGCCCCTTCTACTCTGCCTTGCCCACGCTAGGACTAGCCGTGGGGCTTATATTCAATCTGCGGAAGCAAGAAAACCAGGTTCAGGGCAGGATTGCTTCAACTTCGTGGGCAAATGATGCCCCATAAGTTTTGGTGTCGTACCGTACCACTGCCAGTTCACGAGATTTTCCGGCTGCCTCTTTGAACTGTGGCCAATTATTGATGATCTGCTGGATTCCTTTAGCTAGGGCTCCAGGGTTATCCGGTTGAACGAGTACTGCACAGTCCAAACCGTGCACAGCCTCCGGCAGACCGCCCACGCGTGAAACCACAACTGGACGTTCTGCCAGTACAGCTTCTACAGCGGTATTTCCAAATGGTTCGTCAATGGTGGATGGAACTAACGCAATGTCGCAGTTCTCATAATGTGGCCAGACTGAGGACTGGAAACCTAAGAAGGTGACATGCTCTGGATGTGGGAGGGCTTGAACTTGAACACGGAGTTGTTCTTCAAACCATTCGTAGCCTTCAAAAACTGCACCAAGAAACTGCAGACGAACATTAACACCTTGTTCCTGCAATTTCTTGATGGCTGCCACGGCGGTGTGCGCGCCTTTACGTTCAGACAGACGCCCCACAAATAGAACGTTTACTGGATCTGAGAGATCCTGCCGTGGAACAGAAGCAAGTTCCGGGCCTGGTACCCCGTTGTAGATGATGGTGGTCTTACGCTTCAGCCAAGGTGCTACTTGCAGCAGAGAATCGGTGCTGTACTGGCTGTTGAGCACCACTTTGTTAGTCAATGCCGCAGGCAGCGCTAAAGCGACTCGTAGTAGGCGAGGAGAATCTCTTTCTGATTCATGAATGTGCAAAAGCGAACGAATACCGTGCATCCGTGAAATTAAGATCCACAGCGGGATAGTGGCGGTGTTTACCACCACCGCCGAAGGTCGCAAATTCCTGACCAATTTTGACCCAGAGATAAGTGCCTGGAATGACTCGCCCACGAATCCTAAGAAGGCCTTTGGACGTAGGAGCGATTTGCGCAAGACCGGGGTAGCCAGTAACTCAACAGTCGCACCGGTCTCTTCAACGGCCACAACCAAAGGCCCCTGCTTGGGCAATACCAGTACAACGCGATGGCCCCGAGCTACAAGGCTGGCCACGCTCTCGATGAGAACACGGTCAGACCCATATAGTTCGGGGCTCGGGTGGGCTACCAAGATGGTGCGAGAATTGTGTGCGGTGCTCATTGCACCATCATTACATGAAGGGAGACCAGCTTAGTGCTTTCCTACGACCTTCTTACCCGCAGTGGAGCCAATAGCTTTGGCAACGTCCGTTGGCAACGGAGTCGCCATTGAATTGGCTTGGGTGCGATCTGCTGACATAGAACCAATCAACTTAGCCGTGGAAGTCTGATGATTCTTCCAAGTAGAGTTCTTCGCGCTGCTCAAGGCTGAAGGGGACTCATAGCGGTATAGCTTCTTATTGTCGGATCCACCCCAAGCAACCATAGTTGCGGTAGAAGTAGTCGGGCGGGCGCTGAACAGGTTGCCCTTAATGGTGATTTTCATCTTGTCCGCTGAAATTCCGGTGGCCTTGTCCAGTGTGTAGAACTGGAACGAACCGGACTTGTCGAAGATATTGTTCGCAACTTCGATATTCTGTGTCAGCCAAGGGACGGTCGAATCTGGTACTGGGCGACGTGGATCTTGACCGGCAAAACTCTTGTTGGACTGACGACGTTCATCCTGCGAAAGCTGCAGTCCCATCAATGAGTTGCCGCCGAGATTATTGTTGTAGATCTTCACGTTACCCGTGTCAAAGAGCAGAATGCCGGTCTTGTTGTTCAACGCCTCATTGTTCGCGATGATGCCTTTACTGGACAGTTCAGCTTCGATACCGACACTGGTGTTGTTGTTGGCCTGAACATTGGTCACGGTGAAGTCGTATACCGATTCGTCCAGCCATAGGCCCATTCCGGTGTTGCGGTTAATTTCGAGGTTATCCAAGGTCATGCCACGCGAACGGGTGACTTTGATACCACCGGCTACGGGCTGAGGCTTGAACTTTTCAACGTTATTGTTCGAAGCTATGGTATCGGTTACCGCGGAATTGTAGGCAGAGTTCACGGAGATACCCAACATGCCATTGCCCGTAGCAGTGACATTGTCAATGGTGCTGTCATTGTTTTGAACGGCCAATCCAGTCATCGCGTTGTCAATGATCTGTATGTTCCGTACCGTTGCACCAATATTTTGCATCTGCAGGGCAGCACGTTCGCTGTCATAGGCGGTGGCATAGCCTCGAATGCCGAAGCCCTGCACGGTGGCGTTTTTCCCTACGATGCTCATGGCTTGGCCTAGGGCACTGGCAGTGACTGATTTGTTGGTTGGATCATCACCGAGAATCAGTTGATCGGTTGCGTAGTTCACGGCAAAGGTACCGGGAACTACTGATGCCGCATTTGCTACCTGCTTGAGTTGTTTGCCATTCACGAAGAGCATGTCAGGATGCGCTGCCAACGGGTTCTTTGGATCTACGAATCGAGTGTTATTCGCGACGTTGAGCAGCTTGTTAGAAAACGATGAAGTCCAGCCCGAAGCGACCCAAGTAGAGCCTGACTTTTTCCAGTTGGTTACCGCTTTAGTTCCATCCAACCAGACTTTTTCGCCCGGGTAATTTTGGATAGTCAGGTTGTCCTTGCCGTAGGGAACAGTTGCGGACTGGTGATAGGTTCCTCCACGCAGAACGATTGTCTGTCCGTTTTTTGAGGTGTCAATTGCCTTCTGCAATGACCCAAGAGGCGCCGCCTTGGTTCCGGACTGAGTTCCCGAAACATTACTAGCAACATAAATAGCATTTGACGGAACAGCGTAGTTCGCGCTGCCAAGGGTTCCCGCCCCGCGTGAGCTGTTGATTACTGGGGGAGTAATCGGTTCAGGCTTGCTTGTTTCAGGCGCAGTTACTTCTGGTTGGGACGCTGCTGCTGGTGCAAGGCTCAGGTTATCCACTGCCAGATCAACTGCCCCGGGATTATTGCCCGAAGCAAATGTCCAGAAGCCAAAGTTGCCTGAGGCCTTTATCCGATCACTAGATTTATCAGTTTTGCTCAATTGCCACGCCGGCGTTTTCTGGCCGACTACCCAAGCACGGGCTGAGAGCTCGACCTGGGTGGTTCCGGTGGCTTTGAGTTCCAGGCGAACCTGCTCGCCGGTTTTGACCTTGAACGGCAAGGTAAACGATCCCAAATGGGTTTCTTTGCCCTTATTGGTGCGGCTGAGCTGCAGGGTGGCGTTTGAATCAGTCTTGCCAATAATCCGGCCGCGGTAGCTGGAGTCATCTGACTGCCGTCGTACTTCTAATGCGGCGTAGACGGTGGTCTTGGACGATGGGAGCTTGGTAAAGGTAATATCGCCCTGAGCAGCGACGTCAGTTGAAGTAACTGACTTTAGTGTGGCTACTGAAGAACCACCTGCTACAAGTCCTGTGATTCTTGCTTGGCCGTTGTTTACAGACATTTTGGTATTTGAAGAATGCCAGGTGCTGTAGGGTCCACCGGAGGTTGCGGTACCCCAGCCATTTGAAGTTGTGCGGGCGAAGCTGTCGTTAGCCGTAGCCTGGGCCGCAGTAGTAGCCGGTGCATCAAGGGCAGTTAAGCCCGCGCTAAGCACGGCGGCGGCGAGGGCCAAAGTCCCGTATCTACGGACGCTACGGAAGCGAGGAATCTTATTGACGGACGAAGACAAAGGTTCTCCTTTGGGGAAGACTAAGCGAGTGGTGGCATTCGAAATAATGATTTAGCCAAGTGGATATCAAATAGCCACCTGGCCAATGTAGCAACGCTGGAGCCATTAAGTTCTATGTCTGCAAAGCTGGAAAAGCACCGTAAATGATAACGATTGAATAACGAAATGCATGTTGAAGCGGGGATGCCTAAGCTCCGATGGGAGTTACCGCGCAACTGCCCAAGCGTGTAAAACTCTAATTATGTGAGGGAATTCACTTCAAAATGTCCCAATAGCGTACTATTTACGCGGGGAGTAGGAGTATAAGTAGGTACTAAAATAACTGACCTTAGATGTTCCGCCACTGCCCAATTCGAGCTAAAATGTGATCGGGGACATAATCTTTTTGGGGGGGGGGGGGGGGTGTTTTGAACAATAAAAGCTTGAGCGCGTCCATTCACCAGATACGGCGAAGCACTCTATTTCGAGCGAGCACAAAGACGGAAAGCGAACTTCGTAGGGCTGAAGCAATGACAGCAGGGGAACTTAGCGTTGAAACTGCCAAGCGATGCTCGGAGCAAGCTAGATTTGCAATTCAGAATGTTCCCTTTTATCAAGAGTTTTATCGGGATCATGGGTTCCAGATATCTAGCTTCGATGATCCTGCTGCATTTACCGAACTTCCTATTTTGGAAAAGACGCACGTCCGGGAAAATTTTGACAAGTTTATTTCGACTGAACGCACTGAGCGCAATAGCGTAATTTCGCGTACAGGTGGAAGTACGGGCGAACCTCTTAAATTGCTTCGAGATCTTAGGTTCCCTGCTCGCGCTCTGGAGTGGCAGCTATTTAGCTGGTGGGATGTGCCGCAGCACGGTCACTTTGCGGAGATACGTCGTCAAGTTAAAGGCGTGTCCACTTCCAAGGTACGCGAAATACTGTGGTGGCCGACTCGGCGCTTCCAGATCGATGCCTACTCGCTAACTGAAGAATCTGTTGAAGCCTTTGCTCAACAGTGGCTCAAAACTCCACCTTCTGTCGTGATCGGCTATGTTGGTGCAGTGCTCGAAGTTTCCAGGCGATTGGGACAGCTGGGCTACGACCTACCGGCGCCGCAGGCAATTGCTACTACAGCTGCACCGCTGCATATGGGAACGCGCGAGGAAATTTCTAGCCTGCTCGGAGCTCCATGCTATGACCACTACCGAAGCGCAGAGATCCCCTGGATGGCGGGTGAATGCCAAGAGCAGGATGGGCTCCATATCCTAGAGCCATTGCGTACGGTCGAAATCGTTGGCAATGACGACCGCCCTGCTAGCGTTGGCCAGACTATCGCCAGCGACCTCACCAATCGAGTCTTCCCTTTAATCCGGTACCGGCTGGGTGATCAGAGCTCCGTTATAGAGGAAGCGTGTCGGTGTGGCAGACCATTCCCTCGGATCCGGTCAGTCGTGGGGCGTACCTCGGACAACTTGAAACTACCCAGTGGGGTGGTTATTGCCGCTGAGGGTCTCACGCAACTATGCGAGGAGCATATTGAATCGGTCCGACAATTTCAGATACATCAAAAGAGCGATAAGTCTGTGGATGTACGGCTGGTTCTTCGTCCTGGTGCCGAGTCTCAAAGAGTTGTTCAGGCAATTTCGGATAAATTGGATGGTTTGCTGAAACATGAAGTGCCCATCCAGGTTGATCTAGTGGATTCGATAGCTCACGTTGGTGGCAAGATCAGCTACATCAGCTCTGATGCTTAGTTGAATTAAAGTTGAGGGGCCCCTGGCTCCAGCGAGTGGGAATGCTTGATTCTGAATTGCCATTCGAGCTGCCAGCCCCGTTAAACTTTCTTGTGTGTCGCGTTCTCGGCACAACGGTAGTTGAACAGCGTGGAAATTGCGTGCTTTCACTGACGAAACACTTTTGGGGTCCAAGAGTGTCTGTCTCAGGTAGAAGTTAGTGTCCAACTGTGTAGTTTGAACTTCGAAATTTAGGCTCCCTGTTATCCTAACGACTAAGTGAAAGTTTTCACAAAGTCTGATTTTCTCTACGTAACATGCGCAAAATCTGGGGGAAGCGGGGGATGCATAGCGCTACTCTGGAATGGTGAGTAGCGCTGAACAGCTACTTGCGATGCCCGCATCAGCCCAATGAAATCGCAAAGGTGCCACACCCGTGTCTGACAACAAGCCAATCGTACTTCTGGCCGAACAACTATCCCCAGCAACTGTGGCTGCGCTCGGTCCCGACTTTGAAATTCGTCAGACAGACGGAGCGGACCGCTCCCAGCTGCTCGAAGCAATCGCAGACGTAGACGCCATTCTGGTGCGCTCCGCCACCCAGGTTGATGCCGAGGCCATCGCCGCCGCGAAGAACCTGAAGGTGATCGCTCGTGCCGGCGTAGGCCTGGATAACGTTGACATCAAGTCAGCCACTCAGGCCGGCGTCATGGTGGTCAACGCTCCAACTTCAAACATCATCTCGGCAGCGGAACTGACCGTGGGCCACATTGTGTCCCTGGCCCGCCGCATCCCGGCAGCCAACGCTTCGCTGAAGAGCGGCGCTTGGAAGCGCAGCTCGTTCACCGGTATTGAACTGTTTGAGAAGAAGGCCGGCATCATTGGCTTGGGCCGTATCGGTGCCTTGGTTGCCGCGCGCCTGCAGGGTTTCGGCATGGATGTCATTGCCTATGACCCATATGTCACCCCTGCTCGTGCCTCCCAGCTGGGCGTCACCTTGGTGACCCTGGATGAACTGCTGGCGCAGGCTGACTTCGTCACCATCCACATGCCAAAGACTCCAGAGACTCTGGGCATGCTGGGCAAGGAAGCCTTCGGCAAGATGAAGAAGAGCGCCTACGTAATCAATGTGGCCCGTGGTGGCCTGGTAGATCAGGACGCGCTGTATGAAGCATTGAAGAATGAAGAGATCGCCGGTGCCGGCATTGACGTCTTCGTGACCGAGCCAAGCACCGACCTGCCATTCTTCGAATTCGAGAATGTCACCGTCACCCCGCACCTAGGCGCGTCCACCGATGAGGCCCAGGAGAAGGCTGGCGTATCTGTCGCTAAGTCGGTCCGCCTCGCACTGGCCGGCGAACTAGTGCCAGACGCCGTCAACGTTGCCGGTGGTGTCATTGACGAGAACGTCCGCCCAGGCATCCCGCTGATCGAGAAGCTCGGCCGTATCTTCAACGCACTGACTTCCGGCTCATTGACCAGCATCGACGTAGTTGTTGCCGGCGAGATTGCATCCCTTGATGTAAAGGCACTTGAGCTCTCCGCCCTGAAGGGCGTCTTCATGGACGTTGTCTCGGACCAGGTCTCATACGTCAACGCTCCGGTGCTTGCCGAGCAACGTGGTGTGGCTACCCGTTTGGTCACCACCGCAGACTCGCCTGAGTACCGCAACCAGCTAACCATCAAGGGCGCCACCAACGAAGGTACCCAGCTTGCTGTTGCCGGAACCTTGACCGGACCAAAGCAGATCGAAAAGCTCGTCGGCATCAACGGCCACGAGATCGAAATCCCCATCACGGATCACATGATCATTGTTCGCTACGCTGACCGTCCTGGCGTTGTCGGGTCACTGGGCAATGTGCTCGGGGAGCAGGGCATCAATATTGCAGGCATGCAGGTTTCGCGTGATGAAAAGAAGTCGGAAGCCTTGGCGGTCATCAATATTGATTCGGCGTTGCCACAGGGCGTTCTGGATGTCGTTGGTGCTGCGATTGGTGCTAGCGTCGCACGAGAGATTAACTTGGCTGAATAGCTAATAAACTTCCTTCACAAGTGCCCAGCATAATTCTATGCTGGGCACTTTCGTGGATTAAAGTTGGCGTAAGTCCCAAATTAGAGCCTGTCAGATAGTTTGTGTAAGCCCCTAGTCACGTCCGCTATTCAGGGCTTCGTAACAATTACTTCAAATACGGCTCAATACGTTCAGGGTAAGCCATAGCCAACTGCTGCAACGCTTGCTTCCAGCCGTTCGTCCCGGCCCCTTCAACCAGGTGTGAACCGGCTCCGGCCCGCGGGGTCCGCCCCTTCTTCTGCGCGTCTTTGGCTCGCTCCCGGGCCCGCTTGTCCTCGATATTGCAGATCGCCAACCAGAGCATCTTCACCGCGGCCACGTCCGACGGGAAATGGCCCCGGGACTTGGTGACCTTGCGCAACTGGTAGTTCATTGATTCGATCGCATTGGTCGTGTAAATGACCTTGCGCAGCTCCGGAGGGAACTCCAAGAACGGGGTGAAGCGCTCCCACGCGTTGCGCCATGTCGCCACCGCTGACGGATATTTCTGGCCCAGCTGGGACGCTTCGAAATCATCCAACGCCTTGCACGCGGATTCAATGCTCGGAGCCGTGTAAATGCTCTTCAACTGGGCGCTGACCGCACGACGATCGGTATAGGACACGAACCGGTTCGCAGCCCGGATCAAGTGCACCACACAGGTCTGCACCGTGGCCCGCGACCAGGTCGCTTCGATCGCTTCGGGGAAACCGGTCAGGCCGTCACAGCAGGCAATCAGGACATCCTTCACACCCCGGTTAGCCAGCTGCGCGCAGACTTGCGCCCAGAACTTCGCCCCTTCATTCTCGGTGACCCACAGGCCCAGCACGTGCTTGATGCCTTCCACGGTGACGCCGATGGCCATATGCGCGGCTTTGTTCCGCACCTGGTGCCCGTCGCGGACCTTGATGACAATCGCATCCAGGTAGAGGATCGGGTAGAACTCTTCCAGCGGGCGTTCCTGCCAAGCAGCGACCTCGTCGAGGACTTCGTCGGTGATCTTGGAGATCGTGTCGTGGGACAGCTGGGTGCCGACGGTGGTTTCTAGGTGGTAGGCGATATCCCTGACGGTCATGCCGCCGGCGTAGAGGGAAATGATCATTTCATCCAGGCCGCCGGTGCGGCGTGAGCCCTTGGGCACCAGGGTTGGGACGAACGTTCCGGCCCGGTCCCGCGGGATCTTCAGGTCGATATCGCCGGCCACCGTGGATACGGTTTTCGGGTAGGAGCCGTTGCGGGAGTTCGGGGCGAACCGGGCGTGTCCGTCGCCTTTGTCGTAGCCCAGGTGGCTGCTCAGCTCGGATTTCAGCCCGCGTTCCAGGCCGGCGCGGATGATCTGCTGGATGAAGCCATCTTTGCCGTCGAGCTGGATTTCACCGCGGTCGATGAATCCCATGAGCTCGTCAAAGGCCCCGGATTCCTTCACGGCGTCCATGGACCCCAAGGCAGCGAACTTCTCGGCGATATCGGATGCGTTTTCCATGGGGTGCTCTGCCTGGTCTTTCTGGATGGTCATGCTGTGTTTTCCTAGTCTCTTTCTATCGATTGACTAGGGGTCTTACACAATCCATCTGACAGGCTCGATAAGGAGCCTCTACCAAACCCGGGGCTTGACATGACCATCGTTGCAGATAAATACGATTACGTCATCGGAATCGATACTCACGCACGAACCCACACCTACGCGATTATCAACACGCGTACCGGCAGCAGGAAAGCCTGCCAAACCTTCCCCGTCACTGCCCCGGGGATGAACAGGGCCATCGCCTGGATCCGGGGCAATACCCAAGTGCATTGCATCGCCGCAGTCGAAGGCACCCGATCCTACGGAGCGACGATCACCCACGCCCTGACCGAGCACCAGGTAGCAGTCGTCGAGGCGAAACCGCCACGAAGAAAAGACCAAGCCGACCGTGGGAAATCAGACCAAATCGACGCGACCGACGCAGCCCTGAGTTTGCTACCGAAAGACATCACCAAGCTGCTGCAACCACGTGATGAAGGTGCCAGAGCGGCCCTGAGCATCCTCTCGGCTAGCCGCGCACGGATCGATGCCCAACGAACCGTGAACCGTAACTCGCTCTCAGCGCTCATGCGTACCTACGACCTGGGAATTGATGCGCGAAAGCCATTGAGCGCAGCCCAGATCAAGCAGATCAGCAGGTGGAGAGAGCATGAAGCTGACACGATCGAGCAAAAGTTCGCCCGGGATGAAGCGAAATTCCTGGCGGCAAGCGTCCTGGCCGCTGACCAGATGCTGAAGGAGAACAGCCGAGCTATGTCTGAGCTCGATGAGCAACTCGCCCCGGGACTGCAGCAGGACTTCGGCTTAGGGCCTGTGACTACAGCGTGGATTCTCATGGCTTATTCTCACCGTGGGCGTGTTCATTCTGAAGCCGCGTTTGCCGCTCTGGCTGGTGTTGCTCCGTTGCAGGCTTCGTCGGGAAACCATGAACGCCATCGCCTGAACCGTCATGGAGATCGGCAATTGAACAAGGCGTTGGACGTGGTCGCGCGGACGCGGATGGGGCATGACGCCGCGACGAAACGCTATGTTGAGAAACGTACGGCTGAAGGCTTGAGTCCGTAAGAAATCAAACGGATCCTCAAGCGCTATATCGCCCGCAGCATCTATCGGAAGTTGGAGGTTCTTATGGCTTGACAGTAGTCATAGAAGGGTCACTGACACCGTGCGCAACGAATCTCCTTAGCTAGGAAACGGCATCTTCAGACGAATAGTAGATGTCCTCATACTCGATCCGCTTCTGAGTCCAGTCCGGCTTGGGATCCCTGATCAGGGCTCCATACACCTGCCACAACGGCACCAAACGCGCACTGGAATGCAGCCTGACCGGTAACGGAAATGACAGTGATTGCTCACCATCAACAGTGCTGTAAAGCGTATAAGCATCCTTGCTCAAGACCAGCTGGTATTCACCGATCAGGTGAGCTGGCACCTTGAAAACACGGCCACGAAAATAGATCTGCGGATTCGTCCGTCGAATCTGGATCACATCATCGCGTTGATCCGTTGAGGTTCCCCGCAATTAGTGGACACGTGATCTAGCTCATGCTGCTCGCGTTAGCACGGTCCTATGCTGTTCA